>CALFPI010000475.1 GCA_937919035.1 uncultured Gemmatimonadaceae bacterium | reverse complement strand
GGCGATGCACAAGGAGTTCTGGCTCGACTACGCCGAAGTCTGGTTCGCGCGTTTCGGCCTGGGCTACTATGGCTGCTGCGAACCCCTGCACCACAAGGTGCACCTGATCCGCGCGCTGCAGCACGTGCGCAAGATCTCCATGAGCCCCTTTGTCGACGTCGAAGCGGGCGCCGAGGCCCTTGGCAGCGACTACGTGTTCTCGCGCAAGCCATCCCCGGCGCTGTTGGCTGTCGAGCAGTGGGACGGCGGCGCCGTGCGCGACGATCTGCAGCAGACCATGGACGCCTGCGAGCGCCATGGCTGCCCCTTGGAACTGATTCTCAAGGACATCAGCACCGTGCGCTACGAGCCGCAACGGCTGTGGGAATGGAATCACATCGCCCGAGAACTGACGGGCGTCTCGTCGCTGGTCTGATCTTTTAGTCGCCGAACAGGGGCTGCAGGAAGATGCGCCCGTTGTCACCGTCGCCTTCGAAGCGCACGTAGTCCTGGGTGCCCGCCCGGTAGCGGAAGCGGGTGCCCTGCGTCTGGCTGAGGACGGTGCCACCGGGGCCGTAGAAACGCCCGGTGCAGGCGGCACTGACGTGCACCTCAATGTCGGCGCCATCCACGTGGAGGTGCTCGAGCAGGACGCCAGTGGAGGCGTAGGAGCGACCTGCCTTGGCGGCGCGGATGACACCGGCGGGCGACCTGTCATCCACGAGGACCATGTTGAAGGCGTTGTCGAAGTCTTCCGGGTCGTGGAAATCATCGTTGGCGAAGCCCCACAACCGATGCCCGGCGGTGAGCAACTCGTCCCAGAAGTCGGCGTAGTACGGCTGCCGACCGTTGGCCAGGGCACTGGCCACGCCGTAGTGGCCGTTGTAGATCTCCAGCCCATCCGGCCAGGTGCCCAGCGCCTCGAGTTTGGGTCGGGTCCAGTATTCCACCGCCGCGCCTCTGGGCTGCGGGTGACAGACAATCGTCAGCAGCTCACCGGCCTGCGCCAGGGCATCTTCCAGCGACCGTTCGTACAAGGGGCTGACGCCGGGCCCGGCGAAGACGACGTTCTCCCGCGAACTGTATTCGAAGCCCTGCACAAAGACCAGATCCGGATATTGCGCCGCCAACGGCGCCAGATCGGTGATGATGTCGTGATCGGTGAGGGTGACGAAGCCGGCGCCCAGGGCATGATAGTCCCGCACACTATCGGCGAGCGGCACGGAGCCACAACGGGAGTTCTCGTCGCAGTGTCCGTGAAAGCTGCCACGGATCCAGCTGCCGGCATGCGGCCCGGTGTCCAGGTATGGGTTGATCATGTGCGCACCGCCAGGATCCAGGACACCGGCCCCGGATCGAGGTCGGCGATGACATGCAGGGCGCCGTCCCGCGCCACACGGAACACACGCAACTGCGTGCCGGCGACGAACAGGCTCGCCCCATCCGGGGCGACGGCCAGAGGCCGCGGCGTGCCCACAGTGGGGAACGTGCCGATCGTAGTCAGTGCACCCGAGTCGCCATCGACAGAAAAACCGGCGAGACTGTCGTGACCACGATTGCAGGAATACACATGGCGCCCATCCGGCGTAGTGGTGATCTGCGAAGAGGAATTGTCGCCCTGCCAGTCCCCGGGCAACGTCGACAGCATCTGCAGGGGTGCCAGGGTGCCGGCATGGGTGTCATACGACCAGGACGTCACCGTCGACCCCTGTTCGCCGTTGCTGAAGGCGAACCGTCCATTCGGGTGGAAACAGATGTGGCGTGGGCCCTGTCCCGACGCGGGAGAGGCTTTGGGTGGGTCATTGGCCGACAGCTGCCCCGTGTCTGCATCAAACCGGAACTGCCAGATGGCGTTCTCGTCGCCCACATGCGGGGTGAAGGCGAAACGATTGGTGGCATCCGTCTGGATGCAGTGAGCCTTCTGTGCCGTGACCAGCTGCTGCACGCGTTCCCCGGCGGCGCCATCCTCGCCGATGGCGTGTACCGTCACCATGCCGTCGGAGTAGTAGGCGGCCAGCAGCCACCGACCGCTGCCGTCGACGTGGAGGTAACAAGGGTAGGGTCCCACATGGGCAGGATTGCCGAAAGGCTGTAGCGCACCGGATGCCGCATCGATATGAAAGCTCAGATACTGATGCGTGCCGTCGACACTGACATCCGCATAGAGAAAGCGATGGTCCGGTGATACGGCCAGGACCGCAGGGGCCCCGGGCAGGCCGACGTGGGATGATGCTTCGGTGATACCATCCTTGCCGATGGGGTAACAGGCCAGGTGCGGCGCATCGCCGGCAACGGCGACGTAGAGGACGTCTGTCATGAGCAATGTCTCGCTTGGTCGGGTGGCGGAAAGTCTCTGAAGGCTAGGGGGCGTCTGCCCCCGGCGCCAGACACGTTACTGCTCCTCGTGGTAGCGCCAGCCTTTGTCTGCGGCTACCAGGAACTCCTCGACCAACTCCTCTGGCAGGTCGATGCCGATGCCAGCAGCGGTGGGCAGGGCGATGGCGCCATCCACGACGGGCAGGCCAATGTCCTGCAGCGCTTTGCGCAGAGGCGATCCGTAGACCTCACTCGGTGCCGACTCGATGAAGGGTGTAATGGGCGACCACGCCGCCAGATGCACGGTTGCCGCCCCCAGCACGTGGGTTGACCAGTTGCCGGGACAGACGATGGCCCCTCGTGCCTGCGCCAGTTCGACGATGCGCCGGGCTTCGGTCAGGCCGCCGCAGGTCGTCATGTAGGGCTGCATCACCTGCAGGCCGCCGCGCTCCATGAAATCGAGGAACTCCCAGCGGGTGACGGCATGTTCCCCGGCGGCGATACGCATCGGGGTCTGCGCCGTCAGGCTGGCGTAGGCGTCCATGCGATCCACCGGAAAGGGTGTCTCAAAAAAGAAGAGGTCGAATTCCTCCAGCTCGCGCAAGGTGGCCACGGCGGCACCCACATCGTTCCACAGATAGCCGACGTCGACGCTGAGCATCGGCTCCGGACCGATGGCCTCCCGCGTGCGCCGCGTGAGTTCCACGATCGTCTCCCGTGTCTGATTCATCGGCTCCACTTTGAACGCCCGGTAGCCCAGTTCGCGCAAGCGCACGACGCGATCCACCTGTTCGCGCAGCACACTCTCCCGGTCCCAGCCATCCGACACGATCGTGCAGTAGGGAATCACCTGCTGGCCATCATTGGCATCGATGCTCTGGTGCCGCGAGCGTTCTGCACCACCCAGCAGCTCAAAGACCGGTCGATTCACAGACTTTCCGTAAATGTCCCACAGGGCAACGTCGACGGCGCCCAGGCAGATGATGACCCAGCCGCGGCGGTTGCCGTGGAGCATGCTGTTATACAAACGGGTCCACAGGCGCTCCGGGGTCACAGGATCTTCGCCCAGCAACTGTCGCCCGAAGAGGGACTCCGGGCCATCGAGCACGGCCCGCGCTACACCCGGGGGTACGCAGAAGATCTCCGACACGCCGGTGATGCCGGTGTCGGTGTGGATGCGTACGAAAGCCAGGCCATGAATGCGAGACCCGTCGACGGGTCCAGCGGTGTCAGGGTCTCCGAGGACGAATACTTCGGTCTTGGTGATCTTCATTTATGCTCCGTTGGCGACGTGAGAGCGCACACTGCGGGCAAAGATAGGGTCCCCCGTCGGTGCCGCCCCCCGATTGACGTCCCGGCAACAATGGGGCAACGTTGGCCGGTAACCGTACCCCCTATGATGGAGATATCCGTTGATGGACGCTGCCTGCCTGCAACATCTGGTCACCGAAGAAGAGAAGACTGCCTTCGAGCGGGATGGCTACCTGATCGTCCCCAAGGCGATATCCGCCGATCTGGTGGCAGAGCTTGTCCCCGTCTCGGATCGCATCGATCAGCAGGAACGCCAGCGCATGGGGCTGACACCCGCAGCGAGGGTCAATCACTACGACTTCATTGGCAAGGATGATGCTTACCTGCAGTTGCTCGATTGTGCCACAACCTTCCCCAAAGTCTGGGGTCTGCTGAACTGGCACATCCAGCTCTACCACACCCATATGACCTACACACCACCCGAGCCGGCGTCACACAGCATCGAAACTCACGGCCTCGGCCTGGGCTGGCACCAGGATTCGGGCATGCTGAATCAGGATCTCGAATCCACGCCGCGACCACGGGTATCGCTGAAGATCGCCTACTTCCTCACCGACACGAGCCACGTGGGCCGGGGTAATTTCTATGTGCTGCCCGGCTCGCATCTGCTGGATGAGTTCCCCGGAGAGGACCGCAAGGCGCAGGTTGCCGGTGGCATCCCCGTGTGTGTACCGGCGGGTAGCGCCGTCTTCTTCGATCGCCGGCTGTGGCATTCGGGTAGTCACAACTACTGGCAGGAGCCCCGACGGGTCCTGTTCTACGGTTACTCGTATCGCTGGCTGCGCCCACGTGATGACATGACGGTGGCCCACTATCTCGAACGGTGCGACCCCATTCAGCAGCAGTTGCTGGGTGTGACACACTCGGGCGGGCGTGGCTACACGTCCCCTACCGAAAAGGACGCGCCCTTGCGCACGTGGCTCGAAGATCATGGAGTGCTTCCGGGAAGGCCGGCATGAACAACAACTGGGGATACACCGACAAAGGTCTCAACCATTACACCGCGTGCCGCGCGGCAGGTCCGATGGTCGTTGACGGCTGCCTCGATGAGCCGACGTGGGCCCTGGCACAACGCTCGCCGCGTTTCGTCGACCTGCAGGAATTCGATCGACCGGCGCTGCTGGATACGCAGGCCGCCATCGTCTGGGATGATGACTTTCTCTATGTGGGTTTCTGGTGTGAGGAGCCAAACCTGCAGGCGACCTACGTGGAACGTGACTCGATGATCTGTCGTGAGAACGATGTGGAAATTTTTATCGCCGGCGACAATGCCTATTTCGAGTTTGAGCTCAACGCCCTGGGCACCATCATGGAGCGGTTCTATATCTGGCAGAACACGTATGTCGCAGCGGGGTATGCGGCGCTGCCGGAGTTTGATCCTCTGGGTGACGGGATTGTCGACACGCTCGGGGGGCGATGGAGCGGCCACAAACACCCTCGGGGGCGCCGCTGGTGCTTCCGCAACTGGGACATGCCCGGACTGCAATGGGCGGTGTCCCTGGATGGCACGCTGAACGATGACAGCGACGTCGACCGGGGCTGGACGGCGGAGATCGCCTTTCCGTGGGCGGGACTGAAACATTTGGCCGACGGCCGATCGTTGCCGGCGCAGGACGGCGATCTCTGGCGCATGGACCTGTCCCGCTTCCAGTGGTTTGAAGAGGGCGGACGGCGCACCTGCCCTGGATGGGCGTGGAGCTGCCATGGAGTCTACGACTCTCACATTCCAGAACGATTTACCTACGTCCACCTGTCAGATGAGCCGGTCACCGGAGCCGCGGAGGCGCACCATGATTCCTGATTCCGGAGCCTCACCCTCCGTCGTTTATCCCTGTGTGCGGGCCCCGTCGGCGGCACGGGCACGGCGCACGTCACGTTTCGTCCATGTTGCCACGGGCGCTGTCACCTTTCTGCATACCGATGCGGCGCTGGCCTGGGATGACGAGCATCTGCACATCAGCGCCTGGCTGGAAGAACGTGACGTGTGGACCACGGGGGAAGAGCGCGGCGGTCTTACCTGGCAGGAGAACACTTTCGAGGTGCTGCTGGCGGCGGACGGGGCTCTGTACAGCCTGTCCGTCAACGCGGCGGGCGTCACCCAGGAACTGCTGTTCATCTGGCACGATGCCTACCAACGGGGCGGACGCTACGATGTGGCCGATCTCGATCTGGCAACGCAGAGCCCCATGGTCGTCGGTGGTGATTCGGCACCGCATCATCGACGGGGCCGGCGCTGGTTGTTCGACAACTGGCAGCTGGCTGGATTGCAGGTCGACATCGACATCGACGGCAAGCTGAATGAGCGGCATGAGATCGATCGCGGCTGGCGCGTGCAACTGGCCCTGCCGTGGGCCGGCCTCCGGCATGTGCTCGATGGAGATTGTCCTCCTGCTGCGGGGCAGCATCTGCGCGTTGCGTTGGCGCGCAATCAGGTGATGGACCAGAACAAGGCCCGTCAGGCCGGTGTATGGTCGTGGCACACCGCCGGCGTCGACGGCATCTACGCGCCCCAATCCTATCCCGTGATCGAATTGACGGTTTGACGGGTAGAAGGGCAGGCATCTTCCGTGGGTGAGAGGGTCACCCCGGCGCCAGGTTCCGATGTGACGCTGCGCGCCGTCGCCGTCGGCACACTGCTGGCGGCGGGGCTCAACGTCGCCTGCCCCTACAGTGTCCTAGTGTTACACAACGCCGGGCTCACTTCCGACTACATCACCGCCGGCGCCATGATGGTGTTTCTGCTGCTGGTGGGGTTGCTGAATCCCTGCGTCAAAGTCGTATACCCTCCGGCGGCGCTGCGCAGTGGCGAACTCATCGTCGTCTACGTCATGATGATCATCGCTTCTGCCATCCCCACGTGGGGGCTGGTGACCAATCTGTTCCACATCCTGACGCGACCGTTCTACTACGCCACGCCGGAAAACAACTGGGTCGACCTCATACAGCCCCTGATTCCGTCGTGGCTGGCACCCCGGGATCCGGCGGTGGCACGGGCGTTCTACGAGGGTCTGCCGCAGGGCGGCGGCGGCATCCCCTGGGGGGCGTGGCTGGTGCCCCTGGCGGCGTGGGGCAGCTTCATGTTGGCTGTGTATCTGTGGATGATCGCCACCATGGTGATCCTGCGGCGGCCATGGGTCGATGGGGAGCGCCTCGTCTTTCCGCTGACACAGCTGCCGCTGGAGGTGCTGCGTGGCGTGGACGAGCACATCGTGCCACCCCTGTTCCGCAGTCCTCTGTTCTGGGCCGGTTTCCTGCTGCCCTTCGCCCTGCAGATGCTGCGCGGGTTGCACCACTACTACTTCTTCATTCCTGACGTGCAGACCTACTTCGATCAGCTGTACCTGTTCCGCCGCAGTGTGCGCCTCATCGTGTTCGTCAATTTCGCCATCATCGGCATGGCCTACTTCCTCGGCCTGCAGGTGTCGTTCTCGGTCTGGTTCTTCCACCTGCTCGGCCGCTGCCAGACCGGCGTCTTTCATCTGCTCGGTTACGAGGTCAAGGGACACAACGAAGCGCTGACGGCATCCTCCACGGCGCTGTCGCATCAGGGCATGGGGGCGATGCTCGCCCTCGTGGCCGTCATGTTGTGGACCTGCCGGGCGCACCTGCGCCGTGTCTGCCGCGCTGCCTGGCACCGGGTCTACGCCGAGGACGGGCGCGACGACGAGATTCTGCGCTACCGCAGCGCCGCCTGGCTGTGGCTCGGTTGTGCGGTGTTCGTCTTCGGCTGGCTGGTGGCGACGGGGTTGCCGCCTCTGGCGACGGCGGTCTTTCTCCTGAGTGCCTTTGTGATCTTCCTCGCCATTGCCCGGGTCATCGCCCAGGGCGGCGTCGGTTTCACCTCGTCGACGATGTTGCCGCAACCGTTCACGGTCTACACGCTGGGTACCGAGATGGTCGGCTGGAAGGGCCTGGCGAGTCTGACCATGAGCTATTCGTGGGCGGCGGAGATGCGCACGACGGTGATGGCCTCCGCTGCCAATGCGATGAAACTTGCCGCCGGCCCCCGGCTCAAGCAGCCGCGCTTATTCTGGGCGATGGCCCTGGCCGTCGTCGTCGGCATGGTGGCGGCAACGTGGACGACCCTGTATCTGAACTACACCCACGGTGGCATCAATCTGCGCCAGTTCGGTGTGCCCTCAACGGCGTGGAGCTTTCTCGAGGACAAGTTGCGCAATCCCGTGGGCTGGGAGCACATCGAACCACGTCTGGGATTCGTCGCCGTCGGTGCCGCCATGATGGGAACGCTGATCTGGCTGCAGCACCACTTTCTCTGGTGGCCGCTGCACTACATCGGTCTGCCTGTGGGTGACAGCTGGGTCATGGGCTGGGCCTGGTTCTCGGTGTTTCTCGGCTGGCTGGTGAAGGGCATCATCTTTCGCTTCACCGGTACGAGTGGTTACCAGGCGGGCAAGCCGCTGTTTCTCGGTTTCATCGCCGGTCAGTTGATGGGTGGTGCCGTGTGGATGGTTGTGGATGCCCTGTTGGAAGAGGTGGGCAACATCGTCTACATCGGCGTTCGTTAGAGACTTGCATCGGGCTCCGGGATGTCGGCTTCGGCCAGGGCGCCGAGCAGGGCCGGCACACCAAAGAACAGCAGGCTGAGGTACATCGGGCTCATACCCACCGAGCCGTGTCGCCTGGGATCGTCACTCCAGTCCTGCGTTGCCAGCAGCCGAGCCAGAATCTGTCGGCCGATCTGCAGGTATTGCGTGTTGCCTGTGAGGCGCCAGGCGCTGGCCAGGTGGCGGCAGAGAATGCCGCCGTAGTGTTGCTGCAGGGCGAATTGTGCCCCGAGGGGCACCGGGCCGCCACAGAACCAGTTCACCGCTCGCAGATAGACGTCGGCGACGTCGGTCCGACCGGTGATCCGGTGGAACAGCTCGATGCCGATCAGCAGGTAGTGTGTCTGATACCCCTTCTGTTCGGCGACGGGCAACACGCGAACGACGGGCAGGTCGGGGCCGCGCAATGCCAGGTGTTCTTCTGTGGTGAATGGTGGGCTGCCCAGCTCGACGGCAAGGGTCGTGCCTTCCGACGCCATGCCGTAGGGCAGTTGCTCGGGCAGTCGGTCGGCGGTGGACACCTGGAAGCGTTTGTGCCAGCTGCCGTCGTCATTCTGCCCACGAGCGATGACTTCGTAGACCTCGGTTGCGCGCTGCAGCAGGGACGTATCCCCCGTCACTTCGTAGGCATACAGCAGGCCGCGCAGCGTATTGCCGATACTACGCAGGCTGAAGCTGAACTGCGCATCTTCCGTCCAGCGGTAGCGCCGCAGAAACTCCCCTGCTTCGCGCAGGACTTCCAACGTGCGCAGATCGCCGGTCAACTGGTAGTGGTCGACCCAGTTGTCGATGAAGGTGTGGGAGGCGCACGGTTCATCGCCGAAATGGTCGACACTGTGTCGGTAGCCACCGCCGACGAAGTAGGGCCGGAACCCGTGCCAGTGACAGGTATCGACATCCACCGAATGCCGAGTCATGGCTTCGCCCAGGTGGAACAGGGCCGGATCCCCGGTGCGCAGGTACTGGATCCAGACACCATGGCGCGGATCCCACTCGCTGTTGCACCAGCCCCAGCGGCCATGGAAGCGCCAGTCCTGGGTGGCTTCCTCCCAGGCGACGAGGGCATCACCGAAGTCGAAGAACCCGTACCAGCGTCCCAGACGAATCTGGCGGCCGAGCCACTCGACGAACCCCGATAGCATGCGTTCGCAACGGGGGAAACGTGTTGATGCGGCAGCAAAACCACCGGCTACAGCACAGTCGGCCATGTGTGTCGGATCGACGGCAACGTGGGGCGGGTCCAGCAGCCCCTGCAGATCCTCGATGGCAGCCTCGGCCTGGCCCGGCGCGAACCAGGTGGCAAAGAGCTCTGTCGTTTTGGCCGTGCCCGTACCATCGGCGTAGACACCCTCGCCCTCATGCCAGGCGATCTCTTCGGCATAGCGGGCCAGGCTCAGGCATCCGCCGGCGGGGTCGTGCCATGGCATGGCGTCCATGCCACCGGCACCTGCCTGCACACGCAGGGCCTTGGGAAACTCCTCGGCCATGTGGCGCAGGCCGACACCGACGCCACCGGCCTCATGCTCGACCGTCAACCAGCCCTGGGTGCGCTCACCCTCGGCGACGCGGGTCGCGCCGGCGTCGCTCGTCAACAGGCGGTAGTGATTATCGGCCTGCTGGGCCAGGAGCAGTTCACCCCCCGGACCGAGAGGAAAGACACGATCCACCTGTTCGGCGCGACAGGTGCCGGCACCGGTGCCGGCACGCAACGGCAGATGCAGGCCGAGTTCCTCGACTTCGGTTTCGCGCGGGTTGAGGCAGAACACGATGGTGTGCTGCAGCCGGACGAACGCCTTGTCGGCAAAAACGTGAATGCGCAACACGAAACGCAACGGGCGGTAGCCGCCGTAATGATGCATGGGGGCGTAGAGTTCCAGCGCCCCGCGGCAGGTGATAACGGTGCGCAGGGGGCCGGCCTCTTCGACTTCCACGGACCAGTCATCCGGTGCCAGGCTCGCCCGGCACTCGCCACCCATGCCGTAGATGCGGCGCCGGGTACCACCAAGGGACTCACCTTCACGGATGCGGGCCCAGATGCGGGCACCGTCGGTTCCTGTGAGTGTCGCCGTGGGGGTGAACACGCCCTGCGAACGTGTGCCCAGCTGCAGCTCTTCGAACAGGCCCACGCGATCCCGTCGCACCGTGAAGCGCATGGGGCCCGTGCACACGTGCACAGCCGTGGCGGTGTCCTCGACCTGCACACCTTCTTCCGGCGCCTCGGTCCGGAACCCCCGGGTCAGTTCATAGGTCGTGTTGCCAGGCCCCTGGAAATCGAGCAGAACCCACTTCAGCGAACCATCGGGCCAGCGCGACAAGGGCCGTAGCTGCTGGTGGACGGATTGACCCTCGTTGTCGACCAGCGCCAGTTCATCACCGTTGACTACGGCCCCCTCCGGCAGCGGGACACCACGTGTCAGTGGCCAGCTGCCGTCAGCGCCAGCGCCTGTCACATGCAGAGGGATCGGCGTCAGGTCCGTCATACCACCAACTGGCCCTGCTCCAGGCTGCGGCGACCAATCTCATGGATCTCATCCACACTCGTATGGCCGTCACCGTACAACTCGGCGGCGTAGCGGATCTCGTAGATGGTGCCCGCCGGCACCGGAGCCTGCGGCGGGTGCAGGTTGACGTGTACGTCGATGTAGTTGCCACAGACCGAGTAGTGGAAGGGGACTTCCGGGTGCTGACAATTCTCCATCAGCGCCAGCACGTTGCCGCGGTCACTGCCGAACAGCCCATAGAACAAGTGGGGACCGGGATCCCCTGTCGGCGCCCGGTGGTGGCTGCGATCCGGTCGCAAGGTGTGGATCAGTGACGACCCATCCCCCTGCAGAAAGAGTACCGCGTCGTGGAACCAGGTCTCCACCAGGCGAGAGGGGTAGGGGAAGATGTCAGAGAATTCGACATTGGCCCCATCCCACTGCTGCAGGACCTCCAGGCACATGCGCACTTCGAGCCGCGGCCGTGGATGATCGCCGGGGATCGTCAGCCAGGTGTGGGAGCGGGCGCGCCCGTTCGGGTTGGTGCCGCTGAAGTGGATCTGCACACGTTCCGGACCGTTGTCGAGAATCTCGAAGGTGTCGTTCTGATTGAGGTAATGGTGCCGCGAGATGCCGCAGGAGAGAAACCACGCCATCGGCAACTCCCAGAGCACGGGTTCGGTATGCGGGCCGTAGTTCGTCCAGCGATGCACGGCGCCGCTGAACAGGTCGAGTTCCAGCAGGGGCCGATCCTTGTTGCGGCTGCTCCAGACTGCGATGTCGCGCCGGTTGCCGGCGCGACGCTGCAGATCCACACCGCTGATCTCGCTTTGGTAGGTCGCCTGGATGCCCGGCACCTTGCGCACCTCGATCACTGTCGGTGCATCCGCCTTGAGGCGGGCGCTGACGATGACGTCATCGACGGAATCATTGCGGTGGCTCATCTCCATGACGACGCAGATATCGTCCGTCAGTTCGCCCTCCGAAACCAGCTGCGCAGTTGTGCCTTCGCCATCGACGGTGGCGATCACGGCGCCCCGATGACGCGGGTCCGTCTTGCGTCGGTAGTGGCGCAGGCGCACGGTGCGTTCCAGCGGGTCGGCAGGGAAGGTGATCCGCGCGCCCGCCGCATCGGCCTGGCCCACCTCGTAGGTGCCATCCTCTTCCGTGTAGCAGCGGAAGTCGCCCCCAAAGACCTGTGGTGTCAGAGGTTGCTGCACGGCATCGATCCGCTGCGCCAACGCCTGTTCGTCACGGGCCAGGGAGATGACAAGTGTTGCGGCGTGGGTCACATCAGCGGCGCTCGTACCACCCTCGAGCCACATGAAGTTTGCAGCGGGGCCGGTTGCAGCGGGGTCGGTCGCGTCAGGGCCGCCGCTGCCGAGGCGGGCGGTGAGCGCCGATGAAGCCGATTGTCCCCAGCCCATGTTGCCACGGGCCCACTGCTGCATGCCGGAAGGCCAGCGCGACGCGTAGAACGGCGGCAGCGTGCCGTGATCATAACCGACGGGCAGGACGTCGCCGGTGTCGCGTGTCCAATACAACGCCGCTAACGGCAGATCCCCGCCGGAAAAGACCAGGCGCTTTGACGCGAGGTCATCACCGAAAGCCCGTCGTGTCTCCGCGCCGGCACCTTGCAGTGCCTCGTCGCCGAGCCTCATGTGATCATAGCCGCCGTCCCCGGTTGCCTCGACCCAGGCGGCCTCGACGGCGCCGTGCCCGGCCAGATCAATCGTGTTGACCGCCCAGGTGACGTGAACATCACCCTCCGGATAGAGCCAGACATCCTGGCGGCCGTCGCCGAGGTAGTGGCCGGCGTCATCGAGCAGATCGAAGGCGACACGCATGCCCAGGCGCAGGGGACCCTCTTCGAGGAAGTGGAACTTGGGTGCCGGGTCGTTCTCCTGACGCAGCACAACGGACTGATCGAAGTCGCTGCTGGCGGCATCGGCGCGGCAGATGAGCCGCAGGCGTGCACCCAGACGCAGCAGGGGTGTGCCGGTTTCGTCGCCGATGGTGAGGGCGCCGCCCTCGTGGCGGGCGAAGGAAACGGTGGCTATGCCGATGCGGGCTTGCCACTGCGTGCGCAGATCGGCGAAAACACCGTGGGCCATGACGGCTCTCCTGAAACGTTGCAATGGATGAAACTCAGGCATCGGCCACAAGCAGGCGTTTGAGCCCCGGGTACCGGTCCAGCAGCTCCTGTTGCCCGAGCAGGTCCCGCATATCCATATCCTCACCATGGGGCCTGCGATTGGACCAGGCCTGATAGTGGCCGCCCCAATGGTAACGCATCCCCGGCGTCTGCCCGCGGGTGGCGGTATGGTAGAGCGCCGTGTCCAGAATGACGGCACTGCCTGGCGGCACGGAAACTTCCACCTGCCCCGGCCACGGCTGGTCGCCGTCACCGGGGGGCGCGTCGAGGGCGGCATGCACGGGCCGGGGAAGCGCCCACAGGGAGCCGAGGGCGGGGGACACACCTTTGACGTAGAAGTTTACCACGACGCGCTCGATCATGTTCCGACCGGCCAGCCGGTCCGCATCCCATCCGTAGTGGTGATGCCAGCCGATATTGGCGGCGGAGGCCTCATCGGCAATACGGGCGCCGGTGTGACGCAGCCGGGCGCGATCCTGGAAGGCTGCCTCCAGCACCGCATTCACCTCGGGACAATCGAAATACGGCAGGATATCGGGCACATGCTGACTCAGCGGATGGATGCCCAGGCCGAAGCCGGACAGGACGGGCTGGCCCCGCCGGACCCATTCGGCTTGCAGCAGGCGTTCCTGGTGTTCGGTGGCCGCCGCGTCATGGACCGACTCGAGAATACAGAAGCCCTGCTCGAGCAAATTCCGCGTATGGTCCTGCGTCCGCTCCAGCGTTTGGTCTCGCGCCTGGTCCCGAGTTTGGGCGGCGATGACATCCGCGGCGGCGTCTGGCGGCATCGCCGGGGCGCCTGTGGCCGGTCTGTTCTTCGTGGGCAGGTTGCGGACATACAGTTGCTCCACCTTCTCCCGGGCCCAGGGCGTATTGCGCAGGAACTTGAGACTGGACTTGATGCTCGGATCCTGCTGGAAGCACCGGATCCTGACGGTACGCCCGAGCTTTTCCCAACCATGACGCTCGACCAGGGCCGTGAGCAGTGCCTCCAGTGTCACGCCGTGCAAGGGATTGTTGGGTTGGGCATCACTCATCTGGGCACCAGCCATTGTGTTCGTGTGGATGGGAGCCCGCGCGCGCGGCGACTCCCGACCGATGAAAATAGGTCATACACAAGGATCGGGCTGCAGACCGACCGTAGCCGGGAAAGCCAGCGAGTCCTTTCTTAGGAGGCGTTGGTCCGGCAGGGGACAACCTCATCTGACACAGGAAGCAACCATGACGATTCGTACTGCCTTACTGGGATACGGCCGCAGCGGCAGCACCATGCACGCCGGCGCGATTGAGGGATGTGACGCGTACGAGATGGCCGCCGTCTGCGACATCGATCCGCAGCGCCGGGCGCAGGCAGCCGAACGCTTCGGCTGCCCGACATATGCAGACCATCACGAGATGCTGCGCACGGAAGAACTCGATCTGATGTGTGTGATCACGCGCAGTGATCAGCACTGCGCCATGACCTGCGATGGTCTGGCGGCGGGTGTCGATGTGCTGGTAACCAAACCCTGGGCTGCGAACGCGACCGAAGGCGAACGTATGATCGATGCCGCCGCCGATTCCGGCAGAAAACTGCTGCCCTGGCTGCCGGCCCGCTGGGGGTGTGATCTGCGGCGACTGCAGCAACTGGTGGCGGCGGGAGCCATTGGCCGACCCTTCCTGGCACGGCGGGTGGTCAGCAGCTTCGGCACGCGTAATGACTGGCAGACCGAAAGACGATATGCCGGTGGTTATCTGCTGAACTGGGGCGCGCACATCGTCGATCCGCCGCTGGTACTGCTGGGTGGCCAGGTGCAGAGTGTCTATGGCTGCATGCGGCAGATGATGAACCCCGGTGATGTGGAAGACCTGTTCATGGCGGTGATGACGCTGACGGATGGGACCATCGTACAGGCAGAGTACACGATCTCGGTGGAGGAGATGCCGACGTGGATCGTGCAGGGGGACGAAGGCACCATCAGTGTGCGTGGGCTGGATCTGAGTGTGCATCGCAGTACGGCAAAGGCCCCCGATGATCCGACGCAGTTTGCCACCATGCAATCGGAAGGCACGACGGTCACCCATGAACGGCTGGTGGGCGACCCCTACGGAGACCAGCACGAGATCTACGCGGAACTTGCGCAGGCGCTACGCGGCGAGATTGCACCGCCCGTGACCCCGGATCAGGCGCTGACCCTGTCGCGTCTGTTCGACGCCATCCGTCTGTCGAGTGAGGAGAATCGCGTCGTCACCCTGGAGCAGAAATGAGCCGGCCCATGAAATATGCCTTCATGAGTTTCTCCACGCCGACGTTGTCGTTGGCAGAGACGCTGGATGCGGCGCGGAGCTACGGCTACGCCGCCATCGAACCCAGGCTGGATGCCGACCACAGCCACGGCATCGAGGTGGGCACGTCCGCCACCCAGCGTCAGGCCATCCGTCGGCAGGTGGCTGACACCGGCATCGAGCTGTGCTGCCTGGCAACCTCCCTCAGCTACGCCGATCCGGCCAGGACCCAGGATATGCTGGCGCAGAGCCGTGAACGTATCGATCTGGCGGCAGACCTGGGGGTGCCGATGCTGCGCGTGTTCGGGGGCAAGATGGGGGCAGGGCTGCAGCGGCAGCAGGCGATCGATCTGGTGGCTCAGACCCTGTCCCAGGCAGCCGAACGCGCTGCGGAGCGCGGTGTGACTCTGTGCGTGGAAACCCACGACGACTGGTGTGATCCCGAACATATGGCAGCTGTGATGGCAGGCGCTGACCATCCGTCGGTGGCAGTCAACTGGGATATCATGCACCCTGTGCGGGCAGCGGGCGTGACGATGGACCAGGCCTTCCAGGCACTGCAGCCATGGATCCGCCACGTGCACATTCATGATGGCGGCGGCGAGCAACTGGCGTTTGCGCCCATCGGCGAGGGGCCGATCGATCATCGTCGGGCCCTGCAGTTGCTGCTGCCGATGGACTACGCCGGCTACATCAGTGGCGAGTGGATCGGCTGGGAGGCGTACGCTGTACATCTGCCGCGAGAGCTGGCGACCATGCGGGGGTACGAGAACGAGTTGTCCACCGG
>CALFPI010000474.1 GCA_937919035.1 uncultured Gemmatimonadaceae bacterium | reverse complement strand
GCTGCACAGTCGTTACGTTTGCTACGGGAAATGGGTGCGCGCGATGAAGGGTCGTGCGCACCCCTCCCGTTCCTGTCCCACACAACAACTGAAAGATCCGGAATGTCGATCGTTCTGGCGTGCGTGGTGGCCTTCATTGTGGCCGCCATGCCCGCCGCCGCCATATCCCATCTCGAATTGCGCGATGGTCAGCCGATCTGCCTGCCGCAGCAGTACGTTCCCCCGTCCTTTCCCGGAGCGTCCTGGCAACAAATCGACATCGATGGCAAACCTGTCATGGAGGCCCGTCGCGATGGCGATGCAATAGGATATCTGTTCCTGTCGCATCAACTCGACAGGATGGTGGCCTACTCCGGCAAACCGCTGGAGATCCTCGTCGCCCTGGCCGCCGATGGGACGATCGAACAGGTGGACCTGATCGACCATCATGAGCCGATCCTGCTGGTCGGTATACCCGAGCAGGTGCTACACGACTACATCGATCAGTACGAAGGCCGGAACATCGAGCAGCTTCTGCGCGACAACATCGCCGGCAAGTCACAGATCTCACTCGACGGTGTCTCCGGCGCCACGGTGACGGCCCTCGTCGCCGATCAGGTCGTGTTTACCGGGGCGCGCATCATCGCCCAGGAGATCGGCTTGCTCGCTCGTGCCGGTGCGCAGGCGGCGCGGCTGGATGAACGCTTCGAGAAGCTGACCTGGCCGCAGCTCGAGGCAAGGGGTCTGCTGCGCCATGTCACACTGAGCGCAGCGGAAGTGCACGGTGAGAGTACGACGGCGGAGGAGGACTGGCTCGATCTCTCCTTCGGCGTTCTCAACCAGCCCTCTCTTGGGATCAACCTGCTCGGCGAAGAGGTCTATCAACGGCTGTTGACCGACTACCCGGGCAAGACCCTGCTGATCCTGCTCAACAACGGCAGCTACTCCTTCCGCGGCTCCGGATTCGTGCGCGGTGGCATCTTCGACCGCCTGCAGGTGACCCAGGGGCTGGAGATGATCCGCTTCCGCGACTCAGACTACCACTACCAGTTCCGCATCGCCCTCGACGATGCACCATCTATCCAGGAGAAGGCGATCTTCATCGTGCCCACGGCAACCTTCAACGGTGCGCTGCCCTGGGAACTGGAGGTGTTGGTAAGCGAGCGCTTCCACCTCACCTCGAAGTCAAAGACGTTCATGCATTTCAAGGCACCCTTCGAGATGCCTGCCGAATACGTCATCGCCCCCCAGGTGGCCTTTGGTGACCTGGGCAACCCGTCGATGATGGGGCGCATCTGGTCTGGGAAGATCGTGTGGATCTGCCTCTACGTACTCCTGTGGACGATCGTCCTGCTGTCCTTCGCCTTCCGCGAAAAGATCTCGAAGAACCGCAAGTTCCTTGAGCGCTTTCATCTGGCCATTCTGTTCTGCTCGATTCTGTTGCTGGGGATCGGCCAGAAGGGACAGCCATCGGTGGTCAACATCTTCACCTTCGTCGACGTGCTGCGTTCAGGCAGCGGCCTGGGAATCTTCCTGACGGAACCCTTTCTCTTTGTCTCCTGGATCTGTATTACAGTGGGCACCATTCTCTGGGGACGTGGTCCGTTCTGCGGCTGGATCTGCCCATTTGGCGGCGTGCTGGAGATCCTGCACACCGTGCGCAACAAGGTGATCCCGCGGCGTTGGCACAAGCTGTGGGAAATGCCGGATCGCTGGCATCATCGTCTGAAGTTCATCCCGTACGTGACGTTCCTGGGGTTGCTGGGTGTATCGCTGTTCTCTCTCAACCTCGCCGAGATGATCGCCGAGATGGAGCCTTTCAAGACCACCTGGCTGGTGGGAGTAACCAACCGACCGTGGTACCTGGCGCTGTACTGGGTCTGGCTTCTGGTCATGGGACTCATCACGGTGCGTTTCTTCTGCCGCTACCTGTGTCCGCTCGGTGGCTACCTGGCGATCCTGTCACGCTTCCAGATCTTCAAGCTGCCCCGGCGCAATTTCTGTACGGTGTGCAAGATCTGCACGAAGGGCTGCTCCACGCGGGCCATCGACGAACAGGGCGTCATCGACTCCAAGGCATGTTTCGGCTGCCTGGAATGCACCAATCAGATGAACGATGCCACCGTCTGTCCGCCGCTGCTCAAGGCCGAAATCTGGGAAAAGTATGAAGAGGGTACACGTGTCAGCGCCTAGATGGCTGTTGCTGGTGTTGGCGCTAGCAACCGTCGATCCTGCAGGTGCGGACATCGACCTGCAGAGGCTGGTGCATGAGGCGTCCCCGGGAGACACGCTGCGCCTGCTGACAGGCCGCTATTCGTCGGCGCGCATCAACAAGCCTCTGACACTTGTCGGTCAGGGTGCCGGCACCGTGATCGACGGGGGCGGCAGCGGCCATTGTCTGGCCCTGCTGGCGGCGGGCGTCACCGTGCGCAATCTGACGGTTTCCGGCAGTGGCATCGACGTGGGCAAGAAGGAAAGCGGCATCTGGATCGACAAGGTCGCCCACGACGCCCGTATCGACAGCGTGCGCGTCGAAGGTTGCGGCTTTGGCATCTGGGCCAATTCTGCCACACGGCCACGGATCACGGGCTGCCACATCATTGGCGGCGCAGATGCCGCCATCGTCTCCGATCTGGGAAATGGCATCCACCTGTTCAACGTGACCGACGGCCATGTGGCGGGCAATCACATCGAGGCCGGTCGCGATGGGATCTACATTTCCAACTCCAGTGGCTGCCTGCTTGAGAACAACCACATCGAGCGGGCGCGCTTCGCCATTCACTACATGTATTCCCATGGCAACAGCGTCATTGGCAATGTCGCCGACAGTTCCTCAGTCGGCATTGCCCTGATGTACTCGAAGGGCATTCAGGTTCTCAACAATCGGGTGCACGCCGGCCACACCCACGGCATGCTGCTGCGCAATCTGTACTACAGTCGCATCGACAGCAATCAGGTGCGCGGCAGTCAGGACGGCCTGTTCTTCAGCGGCTGCAGTTACGACACCCTGAGCAACAATCTTGTCGCCGACAACCTCATCGGCATCCACCTTTCGGCCTCGCCCGACAACGAGGTCCACGGCAACGCTTTCGTGCGCAACGCCGAGCAACTCAGCTTTCAGGACTTCAAGACGATGTTCTGGGATGGCGCCCACGGCGGCAATTACTGGAGCGACTACATCGGTTGGGACCGCAATGGCGATGGCGTTGGCGACAAGGGGCATTTCCCCAGCGATGTTGCCGCCTATCTTGTGCAGCGCTTCCCCGCTGTGCGCCTCGTCCTGCATTCACCCGCCATGGTGCTGCTACAGGGGCTGGAGGCGCAGTTCCCCGTGCTCCGTCCCCCGGGCCTGTGGGAGCAGAAACCATTGATGTCCAACCCTCTGTCTTCGGGAAGTTAACGTGAACGAACTGTGTCGCCTGCATCAGATCCACATGGGCTACGGTCGCGAGGTCGTACTGCGTGGGGTGGACCTGCCCATTCAGCGGGGCAGCATCCTGGGGCTCGTGGGCGAAAACGGCTCCGGCAAAAGCACCCTGTTGAAGATCCTCTCCGGCGTCCTGCGACCCGACAGCGGCGACCTGCGCGGCGCAGGGGGGCGCCCCAGGGTGGGCTACATGCCGGAGAACTGCCAGTGGTACCCCTATCTCAGCGGCGCCCAGGTTCTGCGCTACTTCGCCAGCTACGTCAGTGCCTCCGTCAACGATCAGCAGGCGATTCTGACTCGTGTCGGCCTGTGGGAAGCACGCGACAAAAAGGTGGCCGCCTATTCCAAGGGCATGAAGCAGAAACTGGGCTTGGCCCAGGCGCTGCTGGGTGCACCGGAACTGCTCGTGCTCGACGAGCCGACGAACGGCCTTGATCCACGCGGTATTATCGATTTCTACCGGATTCTGCGGGAACATGCCCAGGCTGGCGCCACCATCGTCCTGTCCTCCCACTTGCTGGCCGAGATCGAGGACCACATCACCCATGTCGCCTTCCTGCGGGACGGCCGCATCCTGCGCAGCGGCGCCTGCTCCCAATTGGTGGAGCACTGCGGTCTGCCCAGTCGAGTCTTCATCCGGGACGAGGGCGACGTGGCGTTTCTGCAGCCCGTCCTGCGCAGCCAGGGCTGGGGGGTCGAAAGCTCAGACCATGGCATCGAGGTTCTGTTGCCCCGCCGTGAAGTCGGCAGCCTGCTGCGTGCCATCGCCGGTGTGCGCGGCGACGTCGGCGACATCGAGATTCGCCATGCGGGCCTGAATGATCTCTATCTGCACACCTTTGGTGTCAGATCCATGGCGGCTCCGGCGGCATCTGCCGTGGTCGACGTTCGCCGAAATGGAGACGTCTGATGGAGCCTTTGCGCGCCGCCCTGCATATCGCCGCCAAAGAGATGTCCGCCCATCTGCGCAGCTGGTGGATCGTCATCATGGGCGGCGTCTGCGCTCTGCTGTCCGGGTTGATCGGCACGTACGGCTTCTCCTTCGCCGCCGGCCCGGCTGGCGCCGAGAGCGTGCTCGTCTCCCTGTTGCACCTGCAGCTCTACATCGTGCCCCTCCTTGGTCTGCTGCTGGCGTACGACGCGGTTCTTGGCGAACGCGAAAGTGGCATGTTCGATCTGCACCTGTCGCTGGGTGTCAGTCGGTGGACCTTCCTCATCGGCAAGTGGATCGGCCTGTATGTCTGTCTGGCCATTGCCGTTGCTCCCGGCATGCTGCTGCAGGTCTACGCCTTCCATGTCGCCGGCGGCGGGGCGGGCACCTTTGCCGCTCTACTGCTCTACTGTGGCATCCTGGCCAGTGCCATTGTTTCCACGGGCCTGCTGATTTCCAGTTGCAGTCTCAATCGCGGCACGGTCGTGTCACTGGCGATCGGCTCCTGGATCGTGCTGGTCGTACTGCTCGACTTTCTCGTCATTGGCCTGCTGTCCGCGACAGGAGGGGATGTGCCCGATTGGCTGGTCAACGGACTCATTCTGGTCAATCCGCTGGGCAGCTATCGCCTGTTGACCTATGCCCACTTCTTCCCTGAACAGGTGGAGCCGCTGTTGCATGTTCGCAGCGTGGGTGTCGTCGCCGCCCTGTTGATGCTGGGACTGTGGGTCACAGTACCGATGCTGCTGGCCGGACGTCGCCTTCGCTCCATCCACCGCCCCGTCGACTACCGCAGCCAATCCCCCGCCCTGTGAAAATTTCGGGCTGGCGATCCCGTGGCCTGGTTCTGCTGGTGGCAACGCTCCTGGGGTGCAGTTCTGAGCCCGCAGTGGAGGCCGTGCCGGTGGACGTGGGCGCCGGACAGGCGTGCGCTCTCGATGGCATGCTCATCGCCCAGCATGATGGACCCAAGGGCCAATTGCTGCGCATCAATGGGGAACGTGCCCTGTTCTGCGACGCCGGCGAAGTATTCGGTGAGTGGCTCGATCCGGTGCGTCAGCGGCACATCGTCGACGTCTGGTTCCAGGCTCTCGATGATGCTGTCTGGAAGGCGCACGCGGATGGCTGGGAACGGGCTCAGGATCTGTATTTCGTCATCGGCAGTCGCCGCATGGGTGCCATGGGCCCGACGCTGGCCCCCTTCCGTGAGGAGGGCTCGGCACAGGCTTTCATCCTGCAGTACGGCGGGGCCGTTTATCGTTTTGCCGACATCGATGCGGAGGTGATGGAGCAGGTACGCCGCCAGGGGATCGATCACTGGACGCAGGATGGATTGCCGCCAAACGCCGCCGTTGTAGATTCGTCACGATCCGTCCACCGCTGACAACTGTACAAAGGAAGCTCCTGTGAGCCTGTCTCTGACCCGTGCCATCGTCGAGCCATGCCCTGCCGCGTTGAACGATACCCATCTTCAGCAGTATGCCGAACTCGGCTACCTTGCCTTCGAAGGTGTGCTGAACACCAAGGAAATCGACGCCGCTCGCGCAGCCCTTACCGATATAACCCATCGCCTCATGCAGGCGGCCCGGCGCGGCGAAGGCCACGTGAAGCTGGCACCCCCCGGGGCGACTCGCAATTACGCCGGCCCCCAGGTGGTAACCCCCGGTGGGGGCTGCGCCATCCACTTTGAGGCCGGCGTCGAGCCGCTGGAACTCACGGATGAAGAAGCCGAGAACCGGTTCCGCAAGCTGCACGGCTACGAGCACGAACACCCGACGTTTGCAGCCCTCGTCACCGATACGCGGATCCAGGGCTTCATGAGTCGCGTGATCGGGCAGCAGACAGTGCTCAAGGACGTCATGGCCCTGTCCAAGCCGCCCTTGATCGGCTCCGAGAAGCCCTGGCATCAGGACAACGCCTACTTCAACTATCTGCCTCTCGATCTTGTTGGCACCGCCTGGATCGCCCTCGATGACGCCACCATTGAGAATGGCTGCATGCACCTGCTGCCCGGTCAGCACAGGCGGGGTGCCCTGCGGCATCATCACACCATCGATTGTGAGATTCTGCCAGACCGCATAGATGTGGCCCGGGCCGTGCCAGTGGAACTGAAAGCCGGGGGTGTGCTGTACTTCTCCGCCATGCTGCCGCACCAGACGCCGCCAAACAGCAGTCCCGCCCGTCGCCGTGCCCTGCAGTTTCAGTACCGCGGGGTTGATACGGTGCAGGTGTCGAAAGAGGAATACGGCAGGGCCTTTGCCGAAGCCGATGGCGGCGCCGCTTCCTGTGCTCTGGCCCACGAGAATGGCTGAGGAACGTGCGCTTACCCGTCAACGGAGTGATCGACAGATGAACCGCAGCTCTATATCCTGCCCCAGCGTCAGTGGTGTCCTCAGGGATGGCACGACCCACCCACCCGCCTGGGTGGCTTCCTGCGAGCCGCTCTCTCTGCGCCGTTTCTGGGATGGGCCCGAATCGGTCCCGGTCGAGGCGGGCAGTGCCTGCGTGGGCGCCAACGCCGAAGGCCTGGCATTCTTCCTGACGTACCAGGACAGCGACATCTTCTCCACAGCGACAGCAGACCAGCAGAAGATGTGGACCCTGGGCGACGTCGCCGAACTCTTCATCAAGCCCGGTACGGATCGGTCCGATTACTGGGAGATCCACATCACACCCAATGATTTTCTGATGGATATCCTCATTCCGGACCGCGAGCGCTTCATGGGTGGCGCGATCACCTGGGATGAGGTCATCGCACCGTCGAGCGGCACGCGGCGACGAGTCACTCTCAACGAGAGCGGTTGGTCAGTGGAGGCTCTCGTACCGTGGCAGGCGTTTGCGTTGGATTGTGCGCCGGGGGCAGGCGCCGTGTGGCAGTTTGCCGTGTGTCGATACAACTGCAACGGCGGGCTGGAAAATCCTGAACTTTCCTCAACCGCTCAATACACGGTGGCAGGTTTCCACCGTTTCGAGGAGTTCAGCGATCTGATGTTCTAGAGTGTTCCGTGATCAACGGCGGATTCTTCCTGGCGGGAGGATGCCGGCGGCGCCCCATCAACTCGCGGTGACGATGCCACCCATCCGGGCGCGAACCACACCTGATGTCGCTGGCTGCCACCTTTACCCGGTCACGGTATTTCTGTTTCCGCCACATCCTGCAGGGCGTTCTTGATAGCGCCCGGCGCGCGCGAGATCTTCATGAACGTCGGCATACTCAGGTCGGGAAAGCTGATCGCGATGCGGAACTTGCCGGGCAGCGCATACGCTCTGCCCCCAGAGACGAGGATTTCGTAGGGCATGTAGGCCGTGTGTTTGAGATCCTGCTGATCGCAGTTCTCCATCACCTTCACATCCGCCCCGTTCCCCTGCCGCAACGCAACACCGAACAGGGCGGATTGCGCACCGACATCGACTCGGTAGATCTTCTCCGTGCCCGCAACATTGGCGGCGAGTCCCGCCTCGACGGCTGCCGCCGCCTGCGCAAAGCTGGCGTGCTGGGCCAACTCCTCCTGATCGTCGAAGTAGGGCATCATGATGGTGTAGTGGTAGTTACGCAGCTTCTCCGCCTTGATGCCTGCCTTTGAGCCAAACTCTTTCTGCCAACCGAGAGCGGCGCGCAATTTTCCTGCTGCAACTTCGTGATTGCCCTGCAAGCGGTAGACGTTGGCGATATAGGCAGGACTCGTATAGGCGATCTGTACGTGATCGCCGACCTGCGTCAGGGAGACCCGCAGCGTGGCGCCGTAGCCGCCAAATGGACTCTGTGCCGCGGTCTGCTTGAGATCGTCGCTGGTTACTACGAGGATTTCGGCACCGTCATAAGGTTTGTAGCTGCCAACAACAGCAAACCCCTGGGCGGCGACCGCTTGCCGCACGATGTCGCTGTGTTCAGCGATCGTGCCCGTCGGCACCGAAGCCATGACATACGGCTTCAACTCCTGTTCCACTGCAGCCCACCCGGCCGTGACGACGGCGACCAGCACCAATACGACCCATGTGTGACCTCGCATCTGCTCCCCTCCTCTACCACTACATCAACGCAGCCACTGCCTCAATCGACTTTGTCCAGAACCAGCCGGGTACGATACCCATGGCGACGACGAGCCCCGTGGTGGCGCCCGCCACGAGCAGAGTCACCATACCGGTATGCAGCGGCGCCGCACGCACTGGATCCACGAGGTAGGCTTGGCGTATGACCAGCAGGTAGTAGTACAGAGCCACCGCCGAGTTGACCGCCGCCACCAGAACCAGAACAAACTGACCTTGCTCGATCGCCGCGGAAAACAGGAACCACTTACCGATGAAGCCAACCGTTGGTGGCAGACCGATCAGACCGAAAACCCCGATCAGTAAGGTCGCCGCCAGCAGCGGTGCCCGTTGGTGCAGTCCGGCAAGAGATTCGATCGGCACCAGATCATCATCACGGCCCACCTCGACAACGACGAGGAAGCAGAGCCCCGACATGGCGGCGTAGCCGATCGCATAGAACAACGCCGCCGTCAGCCCCGTGGCGGACAATGTCTGAATACCGATGAGTACGTAGCCCGCATGAGCCACGGCTGAATACCCCAGCAGTCGCTTCAGGTCGCCCTGCCGCAGGGCGGCCAGGTTGCCCAGAGTCATGGCGCCGACACTCATCCACATCAGCACCGTCGTCAGCAACTGGGCATCGAGTCCTGCAGGTGCAACAAGGGCAGCAATCCGGCAGAGCACGGCAATGGCCGCCACTTTTGATGCCGTCGCTACGAAGGTCACGACCTCGTGGGGGGCTGTCTGATAGGTGTCGGGCGCCCAGAAGTGGAAGGGGAAGGCCGCCAGTTTGAACAGGAAACCCGCCAGCACGAGTAGCGCTGCCAGCCAGAACAGCGGCTGACCTGCCAGAGAGTCCAGCTGCAGGAAGATGTCCGCCCCGTACGTCGAACCGGTCAGGCCGAAGATGAACGTCATGCCATAGAGCGTGACCGCCGAGGCCACCATGCCCTGCAACATGTACTTCACCGCGCTCTCCCCACGAAAATCGTGGCTGCGATGCAGCGCCACGGCGACATACACGGGATAGGCGGCCAGTTCCATCGAGATGTAGAGTGTCACCAGTTCCATGGCACTGGCGAGCATCATCATACCCGTCGTCGCCAACAGCAGAAACATGGGCAATTCGGCCCACGCCTCTTCGCGTACGGTATGCGGCCGACTGCTGATCGCCGCGACAAAGACAAAACCGCCGGCGATGATGGTCTTGACAAATTGCGAGAAGAAACCCACGTGGTAGATGCCGGGGTAGAAGGGCTCTCCTGACAGGGGCCAGGTCCAGACGCTGGCAGCAAGGGCCAGGGCCCCCGCCAGCATGGCCAGTACCCAGACGACACGGTAGCGGGCACCC
The DNA here is from genome assembly GCA_937919035.1 of uncultured Gemmatimonadaceae bacterium. GTDB lineage: Bacteria > Latescibacterota > UBA2968 > UBA8231 > UBA8231 > UBA8231. The sequence goes on along the minus strand of CALFPI010000474.1, from coordinate 9,583 downwards.
ACGGTCTGGGCGGCAAATAACATCAACGCGCCCAGCAGACAGATTGTTTCGGGCAGAAACAGCACCAGGTCTGACATCAGAAGACCAGCAGCATGTGGGTCGTTGTCCCATCAATGACATCGAGCAGGACGCGTGGGAAGAAGCCGAAGAACAGCAGCACCGCGACGAGAAGCGCTCGTGGCAGGAGCTGCCAGCCCTGCAGATCGACCGCCCGCAGCCCGTCCCATTTGTCGTTGACGGGGCCGAAAAAGGCCATGGAAAACACCCGCAGGACGTAGATCGCCGTGAGCACGAGGCCGACGATGATCGCCACGCCCATCACGGGATAGGTTTTGAGCGCCGCCATGAACACCAGCAGTTCCGCCCAGAAGCTGGCCAGTCCTGGAACGCCGGCCCCACACAGACCGGCGATGATGAAGATCGACACGGCACGGGGCATCTGTGAGCCTAGGCCACCGAAGTCGGCGATCGTCTTGGAGTGGGAGCGGTCGTAGATAAACCCCACCGTCGAAAAGAACAGGGCCGTCATGACGCCGTGCGCGAACATCTGGAACACGGCGCCATTGAGCGCGTCCTGCCCCGCCGTGCCGAGCACGGCCAGGTTGAGGCCGAGAACCACGATGCCCATATGCGACACGGAGGAGAAGCCGATGACGAATTTGAAGTCGGTTTGTCGCATGGCGATGAAGGCACCATAGACAACGCCAATGGCGGCGAGGGTCGCGAACGTGGGAGCCCAGTACACGGCTCCCATGGGCAACAGGCGTATGCCGACGGCCAGAATTCCGTAGGCCCCCAGTTTCATCAGCACCCCGGCGTGCAGCATGGACACCGCCGACGGTGCCGCCACGTGACCTGTCGGTGACCAGCCGTGGAACGGAAACAGGCCCGCCAGCACACCGAAGCCAAGAAACACGAAGGGGTAAACAAAGATCTGGAAGTCAGGATCAAAGGACTTCTGCGCCAGCAGGATCATGTTGAAAGTGCCGAGGCCCGAAGCGTGGTAGATCGACAGCAACGCCGGAAACAGCAGGGCCGAGCCCGCCAGCAGGAACAACATCAGCTTCATCGCCGCGTAGTCGCGATTGCCGCTGCCCCAGATCAGAATCAGAGGATACATGGGCACCACGGCGATCTCGTAGAACAGGAAGAAGAAGAACAGATCCTGCGACAGAAACACACCGTAGACACCGATGACGAGCAACAACATGAAGGCGAAGAACTCCTTCACCCGCGTTTCCAGATCCCACATGGTCAACACGCCGGTGAAGAAGACGATGGAGTTGAGCATGACCAGAATCGTGCTGAAACCATCGACGGCGAGGTGGTAACTGATCCCCACCTCCTGCACCCAGGGAATGATCTCGACGAACTGGAAGCCGCTCTGAACCGTGTCGTAGGCGCGCCACAGCTGAATGCTGAGCACGCTGGCAAGCAGCGCCGATGCAGCGCTGATCCAGCGCACGACATGGGCGGCACGTGCCGGTGTCAGCAGCACCAGCACCAGGGCCGCCACAGGGCAGAGAAGAATCGTCGTGAGCACCGGCAGATCACCCATCATGCTACCCACCCATCCCGATATAGGCCGCAGCAACACCGATCAGGATCACAGTCCAGCCAGCGTAGAATTGCACCCAGCCATTCTGCAGGCGGGTGGTGCCCGCCCCGATGCCGAGTACGCTGAACCCCAGACGATCGAAGCTGCCATCGAAGAGCTTGTTTTCCACGGCGTGCAGGATCGTGGCGATCAACATCGTCGTGCGCACGACAACGGCATCATAAAACGCGTCCACATACCAGCCGTTGTTGAACAGTTTTTCCAATGCAGGGATGCGCGCGATGAAGCCCACACGGGCCGCGCTTTGCCGGCCGAAGTCCATCCATGCCAGCAGCACACCGGCAATGACGACCAGCACTGCCGGCGCCATCGATGCCAGGCTGTGGTGTGCGGCGCCGATACCAAGGCCACTGGCGATGGCGCTGCCCCAGAACCCGGCAATGGCGGCGCCCACCGTGAGCAGCAGCACGGGCAAAGCCATACTCCAGGGCTCCGCGCGGCCGTGGCCATGCGCGTGGTCCTCAGGAGCCGGTTGTTCCATGTGCGCCGGGCGTGTCACCAGGAAGATCATGCGGAAGGTGTAGTAGGCCGTGAGGAAAGCTGCCAGCAGGGCAACGATCGAGTAGATCGTCACACCATCCTGTCCGAGGGCGGCGAAGATCTCTTCCTTGCTGAAGAAGCCCCCCAGGGGCGGAATCCCTGCCAGCGCTGCCCCGCCAACGAGCAGCCCCGCTGTGGCGAAGCGCATACGCCGACCCCCCCTGCGACCGATCTGCGCCAGATCATTCGACTCGAAATGATGAATGAACAAGCCGGAACAGAGAAACAGCAACGCCTTGAACAGGGCGTGGGTGATCAGATGGAAGACACCGGCAAAGAGGCTGCCCGCCGCCAACCCCAGCAGCATGAAGCCGAGCTGGCTGATCGACGAGTAGGCAAGAACCTTCTTGATGTCGGTCGCGACCATCGCCATCGTCGCTGCCAGCAGCGCCGTGATCGAGGCGATGACAAGAATGACGCCAAGTGTCGTCTCCGATCCCATGAACAGCGGATGCAGACGCGCCATCAGATAGACCCCGGCGGCAACCATCGTCGCCGAGTGCAGCAGAGCACTCACCGGTGTGGGCCCTTCCATGGCATCCGGCAGCCACGTATGCAAGGGAAACTGGGCACTCTTGCCGACAATGCCGACAAAGATCAGCAGCGTGATCATCGTCAGAACAGCCGGTTTTGCCTGCGCGACGAGGCCGGTATCGGCAGCAAGCAACCCGGGAATGTCGAAGTGCCCTGCCACCTGCAGCACCAGCAACACCCCGATGAAGAGCCCGACATCACCGACGCGTGTCATGAGGAAAGCCTTCTTCGCCGCCGCCGTGGCGGACGGCTTCTCATACCAGAATCCGATGAGGAAGAAGGAGGCCAGTCCGACGAGTTCCCAGAAGATGAAGGACTGCAGCAGATCGACGGCGTAGACGAAGCTGAGCATGGCCCACTCGAACAACGCCAGCATGGCGAAGTAGCGGGTCTTGCTCGGATCATGTCCCATGTAACCGAGGGAATAGACCATGACACAGAGCGTGATCAGCGCGACGGCGACGCCGAACATCAGGCTGATGCCATCGAACAGAAAGCCAAAACGCAGCTGCATGTCACCACTGGTGAACCACAAGTAGCGCAGGGGCGCCATGGGGCCCTGGAACAGCAGCAGGGCCGCCCCTGCCAGCGACAACGTGCCGCCGCCGATGACGACGATCTGCGCCAGGCGCGGCTGCTGCATGAGCAACAGGATGGCCAGCGTGAAAGCTGCCAGTGGCGCGACGGTCGTGAGCAGAATGAGGCTGAGTGGTTCCATGGCTCAGCCCTTCAGTTCCGTCAGTTGTTCGGCATCGATCGTACGCCGCGTACGGTACAGATTGAGGATGATGGACAGGAAGATCGCCACCTCCGCCGCCGCCAGGCCGATGATGATGAGCACAAAGACCTGCCCAGTGACCGGATCGGTGACGCTGAAGCGATTGAACGCCATCAGGTTGAGACTGGCGGCGTTCATCATCAACTCCACACCGATAAGGACGGCGATCAGATTGCGGTGGGCCAGTACCGCAAACAGGCCGAGGGAAAACAGCACCAGGCTCAGCAGCAGAAAGGATTCGAGGTTCATGCCACCTTACCTGTACGGTCCGGACGGGCAATCAGAATGGCACCAATGATGGCCAGCAGCAGCACGACGGACAGGGTTTCGAAGACCAGGTTGTAGCGCTCGAGCAAGGCGCTGCCGATATGCGCCACAGCCCAGGCGTCGGCTGGCGCCGGTGGCGCGGTGGCGAATGTCGCTGTGCTGATCAACCCGTGCAGACCAACGCCGAAGGTCAGGGCGGCAATGGCGGCAAATCCCGTCTTCACCGGCGTGCGCGGCGGTGGATCCAGCGTCATGGCGATGGACAGCATCATGGCGAAAACAATCGCCACCGTGATGCCACCGAGATAGATGAGCAACTGCATGGCAGCGACAAAGGGACTACCCAGTTGCAGGAACAGACCCGCCAGGCCAAAGAGGCTGATGCCGAGGCCGATGATGTTGTACAACACGTGCCGCGACAGGGCTGCCATGCCCCCGCCGATCAGCACGAGGCCGACGAAGAGATACTGTACCGCCTGCTCCATTATACCTCGCCCTCCACGGCCACGTCACCGGTGTCACCAGCGGCGGCTGTGGCCTCTTCTTTGGCCTTCTTGGCAGCTGCCGCTTTGCTTGCTGCTGCCGCTTTCGCCGCTGCTTTCTTCGCTTCATCCTCGCGCAACCTTGTACGGACGTCAGCCTCCTTGTCCCGCCATTCATCCAGCAGGTCGTAGAGGAAGTCATCGCGGCGGAACCCCGCCTGATCGTATTCTCGACTGTAGCCCAGCGTATCCGTCGGGCATACATCCAGACACAGGCCGCACTCCGAGCACAGCGCGAATTCCACTTCAAACAGCGTCGCCCGCTTCTTCCGCATGCCGTCGGGGCGCTCGCCTTCGACCTTGATGCAGTCCGACGGGCACACGCGGACGCAGGCCTGGCAGTCGATGCAGTCATGCGAGCCGATCTCATCGATCTCGATGAGACGGATGACATTGCGGTACGCTTTGGACATCTCGATGCGTTCGCGCGGGTACTGCGATGTCACCGGTGCCCGAAGAACGTGCGACAGCGTCACCTTCATGCCCACGAGCAGGGACCAGGCGCCGATCAGTGTTTCTCTGAACATGTCCCCTACAGTTTCAGGACGACGATGGTGACCAGCAGATTGACAAGGGCCAGGGGCACGAGAATCGTCCAGGCGAAGGTCATTAACTGGTCAAAACGCAGTCGCGGAAAGGTCCAGCGGAACACCATCATCACCGCGATGAGGCCGTAGACCTTGATGAAGAACCAGACGAATCCCGGCAGCAGTGGACCTTTCCAGCCACCGAGGAACAGCAGCGTCGCCACGGCACAGACGATCACCATGTTGGTGAACTCCGCCAGGAAGAACACCCCAAAACGCATGCCCGAATACTCGGTATGAAAACCGGCGATGAGCTCTGATTCCGCCTCAGGAATATCGAAGGGCGCGCGGTTCGTCTCTGCCGTAGCTGAGATGAAGTAGATGATGAACGCCAGGGGCTGCACCAGGATGAACGGATACGACTGCGCACTGGCGATTTCGTGCAGACTCAGGGAGCGCGTCATCAGCACGATGGGGAGGACCGCCAACAACAGCGGAATCTCATAGGAGATATTCTGCGCCACCGCCCGCACCGCCCCGAGAAGAGCATACTTGTTGTTCGAGCCCCAGCCGGCGGCGAAGATGGCGATCACATTCAGGCCGCTGAAGGCCAGCAGCAATACGAGGGTGATGTCGAAGTCGTGGAAGACCCAATCCGCATCGATCGGCAGCAGGGACAGCAACGCCGCAAGCGGGGCAAAGGCGAGAATCGGCGCAATCAGATACAGTGGCCGGTGTACATGATCGGGTGTGATCAACTCTTTGCCGACGAGCTTCACCACGTCTGCCAGGGTTTGCAGCAGACCGAAAGGCCCGACCTCTGTCGGCCCGTAGCGGCGCTGCATACGGGCACTGACCTTGCGTTCCAGCCAGATCAGCCACAGAGCGTTGATCGTGATGAAACCGAGCATGGCCCCCGTTGCCGCCGCGATGGCGATCCACGGATTGTCGAAGGTGTGGAAGAACTGGGTCGTGGCGTGCGGCGCCGTCATCGGTCGATCTCGGGAATCACGATATCGATACTGCCGAGGATGGCCACCGTATCGGCGAGCATTGTGCCCGGCAACACGACGGGCATCGTTGCCACGTGCACGAAGGACGGCGTGCGCAACTTGAGGCGCACCGGCACATCGGTGCCATCACTGCGCAGATACATGCCGAAGTGGCCACGCGCTGACTCCACAGCAAAGTAATGCTCCCCTGCGGGAGGCCGAATGCGTTTGGGCACCTTGGCCGCCAGCACCGGCCCATCAGGGATGCCGCCAACGGCTTGTTCGATGATGTTGAGGCTCTGCTCCATCTCGCCCATGCGCACCATGTGCCGGGCGAAACAGTCGCCACCTTCCGCCGTTACGATATCGAAGGCAAACCGATCGTAGATGCCGTAGGGCTCATCCTTGCGCAGATCACGGGCGACACCCGCCGCCCGCAGACAGGGCCCGCTGACACCGTAATCCAGCGCCAGCTGTGGGCCCATCACACCCACGCCTTTGGTGCGATGACGGAAGATGATGTTGTGCGTCACCAGGGCGTGGTACTCATCGATGCGTTTGCGGAAGTACGTGCAGTAGTCGGCGGCAGCGCGCAGGAACGTGTCATCCACATCCATCGAGACGCCACCGAAACGACCATAGCTGTAGGTGAGACGCGAGCCCGTAACCGAATCGAGGATGTCGAGCAGCTTCTCACGATCATCAAAAGCGTAGAGAAACGGCGTGAATCCACCGAGATCGAGCAGATAGGTACCGAGCCACAGAAGATGGCTCGTCAGCCGATTCAGTTCGGCACAGATCACGCGGATATACTCGGCCCGCTCCGGCACCTCGATCTGCATGGCCTTCTCGATGGCCTGGCAGTAGCCGAGGTTGTAGATCATTCCCGAGAGGTAGTCGATGCGGCTCGTATTGGGCAGGAACTGCAGGTAGTCGCGGTTCTCCGCCATCTTCTCGTGGGCCCGATGCCCATAACCGATCACGGGCTCGGCGCCGAGAATGCGCTCGCCCTCCAGGTGTAGCCGCAGGCGCAGCACACCATGGGTGGACGGATGTTGTGGCCCCATGTTCAGGTAGTAGGTCTCATCGTCGCCGGGGACCAGTTCCATCGTCGACTTCGGCCGCATCATACTTCGTCTGCCCCCTCCTCAGCAGCCGGTTCATCACCCGGCACCGCCCCCGGTTCCAGCACAACACCCGAAAGCTGGTGGCGCTCGGGATCTTCGTCGACGAAGTCCTTGCGCAAGGGAAACCCCGTATACCCATCCGGCATCAGGATCCGTTTGAGGTCAGGATGCCCGCTGACATCGACACCATGCATGTCGAAGACCTCACGTTCGTACCAGTCGGCCGCCGCGAAGATGCCGGCGATGCTGGTAGCGGCTTGACCCTCGGCGACAACGGCCTGCACCACATGCCGATCGACGGGGCCTTCGACGGGGTTGAACTGATAATCGAGTCGGAAGGCGCCGATGCCCTCCACCTGGCGCAGATCCAGACAGGTAATGTGTTCGAGACTGTAGCCGGCGGTGCGAAAGGCGGCTGCCACTGCGGGCATATCTGCTGCTGCTGCGGTGTGTTGGTGTTGCATCCCTCGCTCGCTGTAGTCGACGTCGGTCGATTCGGCGATGTTCGGGAGAGAGAGTTCGCTCACGCGGCGATCTCCGGCCCCTTACGACCTGCTTTGATCTTCTCTGCCAGCTTCAGAATCCCGGCAAACAGTGCCTCAGGGCGGGGCGGGCATCCGGGGACGTAGACATCAACAGGGATGATCTTGTCCGCCCCCTCGATGATGGCGTACTGCCCGGGATACTTGAAGGGTCCACCATCGATCGTGCAGCCGCCCATGGCGATCGCCCATTTGGGTGCCGGCATCTGATCCCACAAGGTCTTGATGACGGGGCCCATCTTGCGCGAGATCGTGCCCGCCAGAATCATCACATCGGCCTGCCTCGCGCTCGGGCGAAAGACGCCGGCGCCGATGCGGTCCAGATCGAAGCGCGAGGCCCCGACGGCCATCATCTCGATGGCGCAGCACGCCAGACCGAAGGTCAGCGGCCAGAGAGAGTTGGCGCGCGCCTGATTGAGCAGATTCTCGAGGGAATCCAGATGCACCAGAGGGCGCACCTGCTGCAGCAGTTCCTCGGTGGTCTGATTGCTGGCCTGATTGCTGGCCTGGTTGGTGGTCTGGTTGGTGGTCTGGTTGGTGGTCTGGTTGGTGGTCTGGGTGGCGACCTCAGTCAAGGCGACTCATCTCCAGTGTAGTACGCCCTTGCGCCAGGCGTAGATGATGGCCAGGAACAGGATGCCGATGAACAGGGACAGTTCGATGAGATCACGCCAGGCGTATTGCCCATCCCCGAAAACCAGTGCCACAGGGAGGATATACAGCACGTCAACCTCGAACACGACGAAGATCAGGGCAAACAGATAGTAGGAGATGTCGAAACGCATCCACGCGCCGCCCTCCGTGTCGACACCGCATTCATAGGTGTCATGCGTCTTGGCGCCCGTCGAACGGGGCGCCAGGAACAGGGGCGCAACCACAGGGGCGATTCCGAGAACGGCGCCAATGATCAGCAGGGCACCAAAAAAGGCATAATCCGTGGGATCGCTCACTCGCGGCAGCTCGCAGGGCTCGTGTTCTGGAAGTTGGAATCGAATGTACAGCTGATAATATGCCGCCGTACTCTCTTCTGAGACAAGCCTGTGGCATCCACGGCTTCAGAATCCGACGGCCTGGCCGTCCTTGCGAGGCTCGGATGCGGCGATGTAACCATCATCGAGGCGATAGATCAACTGGCCGCCACCAAACTGAGCCCCCGGCTCTACAGTAAGGTGATGCCCGCGGCGCTCGAGTTCAGCCAGCACCTGCGTACCAACAGCCGCCTCCACCGCCACGTCGAGACCGGTATCGAAGCGCCACCGGGGCGCGTCGAGAGCTGCCTGTGGGTTCTGCTCGTAGTCGAAGAGACGTACCATGACCTGTGCATGCCCCTGCGGCTGCATGTGGCCCCCCATCACGCCATAGCTGATCAGCGGCTTGCCCGCGCGCGTGACAAAAGCGGGGATGATGGTGTGATAGGGACGCTTGCCGCCCCCGACCTGGTTCGGATGCCCCTCGTCCAGCACAAATCCGGAGCCGCGGTTTTGCAGACTGATGCCGGTTTCGGGCACAACGATGCCGGAACCAAATCCGGAAAAGTTGGACTGGATGAAGGAGATCATACGCCCTTCTTCGTCCGCCGCCGTCAGATAAACCGTTTCGCCCTGCCCCGGCACACCAAAGGTGGGGGCCCGCGCCGTCGTCATATCGATAGCAGCGGCGCGCCGCTGCAGATACGCATCGTCAAGCAGAGCGGCGAACTCGATGTCCCGAGACTGCGGGTCCGCCACGTACCGTTTGGCATCGGCGAAAGCCAGTTTCATCGCCTCGATCTGCAGGTGCAGGCTGTCGGCACAATCCACGGCATGCGTCCGCAGATCGAACTGGCGGAGAATGCCCAGTGCGATGAGCGCTGTGATGCCCTGGCCATTGGGAGGGATCTCATGCAGACTCTGGCCGCGATAGTCCATCGCCAGCGGCTGCACCCACTCGGGCTGATGAGAGGCCAGATCTGTGGCCGTCATCAAACCGCCTGTGGCTTGCGCGTGGGCGATGATTTTCGCCGCCAGATCACCACGGTAGAAGCTTTCACCCCCCGTCTCGGCAATCTGCTCGAGTGTTGCCGCCTGTTGCGGGAACCGGCACCGCTCGGCCGCCTGCGGCACCTTGCCGGCGATGG
>CALFPI010000473.1 GCA_937919035.1 uncultured Gemmatimonadaceae bacterium | reverse complement strand
CTGGCTGTGACAGTCGACTGCCCCGCAATCCATTCTGCCAGTTCCGTGTCGTTCGGATTGCGCCAGGCTGCATCTTCGAAGGCTTCCTCGGTGATCTGGAGGAATTCGAGAGCCACGCGATCGACGAAGGAATCGTTGCCGTACTTGTAGGCACCCAGCTTGCCTGCCCGTTTGCCCCGCGCCTTGTCCGCCATGCGAGCGATACCGACGACACCGAGGACCGATCGCAGAAAAGCCGTACGAGGCGGCCGCACCGTCAGATCCTCGTCACGGAACGTGCCCCAGTCGTCGAGTTCAATCGAGGCAAAAACAGTCGTGATGTCCGTGTTGCCCGGGGCGAATTTCTTGATGCGCTGGTCCAGCAACTGGCGGTGCAGCTCGTCAAAAGGCTCGCGCGCCAGTTGTGCAGCGTTGAACGCGTCAACGTCGGTCTGGCTGCATTTCATATTGGCCAGCACCCAGACAGCAAGTTCACGGTCCCACAGGCGGTCGACAGCATCAGCGAAATCTTCGGGGCCGATGCCGAGCAACTGCAGGATCTCGGTGTCGAGGCCGGAAGCGTCGCCGTACTTGTACTCGCCGATCAACTCCGCGTTGTGGCCTCGCGCCTTGTCGGTCATACGCGCCAATCCGACGATGCCGGCAATGCCGGCATTCGACGGGCGACGAGGTGGCTGTCGGGTCAGGTCCATCGTTCAGGCACTCCCTTTCGTAGGTCTGTATCACAGCGTGGCGCGAATGTAACGGCGGCCCCGTTGGATCTCAAGGTGGCACGCACGCACCGACCTTGCCCGCCTGCACAGGCGCCTCTATGATAGGCGCTGAGCCAGGCTGTCAGACGAAGATGAAAGGGACAAGTACCGTGGCCCAACGCAGCGAGTACTCCGCAGGCACGTTCTGCTGGGTCGATCTGGCAACGACGGACCAGGAGGGTGCCAAGGCCTTCTACGGTGACCTGCTGGGCTGGAGCTATCTGGACATTCCTACCGGGGTGGGCACCTCTTACAGCCTGGCGCTACTAGCCGCCGAGCGGGTTGCTGCAATCCATCCAGTGCCTCCGTCTCCCGCGGGTCTGCCGGCGCATTGGACCAGCTATGTGTCAGTTGCCAGCGCCGATAATGTCGCCAGGCGAGCCACCGACCTGGGTGGGACCGTAGTCATGGCCCCTGCCGATATCATGACGGCCGGTCGCATGGCGGTGATTCAGGATCCCACAGGCGCCACATTGTCTGTGTGGGAGGCAAGGGATCACTTCGGTGCCACGATGGTCAATACGCATGGTACGCTGGTCTGGAACGAATTGATGACCAGTGACATCGGTACGGCGACGACCTTCTACACCTCCCTCTTCGGTTGGTCTGCCGAGCCCTTCGGTGACAGCTACGCCATCTTCATGAATGGCCCGCGCCCGGCGGGCGGCCTGATGGCGACGGACGAACAGATG
>CALFPI010000472.1 GCA_937919035.1 uncultured Gemmatimonadaceae bacterium | reverse complement strand
TCCCTGCAAAGGGGTTCGACGGTCGAGGCAACTACAACCTCGGTATCCGAGAACAAATCATCTTCCCCGAAATTGACTACGATAGAGTGGATCAGATTCGCGGGATGAATATCACCTTCGTCACGAGCGCCAAGAGCGACGAAGAAGCCAAGGAGCTTTTGCGGCTCCTCGGTGTACCCTTCAGCAACTGAGAGACGGCGAATGCCCAAGAAGTGCCTGTTGATCAAGAATAGCCGTACTCCGAAGTACAAGGTGCAGCAGTACACGCGCTGTCAGAAGTGCGGGCGGCCCCGAGCTGTGTATAAGAAATTCGCTTTGTGTCGAATCTGCTTCCGAGAACTCGCCCTGCGTGGCGAGATCCCGGGAGTTACCAAGGCAAGCTGGTAAGGGAGGCGAAAGGAAAAGACAATGAGTATGACCGATCCCATCGCCGATCTTCTTACGCGCGTTCGTAATGCGACGCGGGCCAATCACCGAAGCGTGGACATACCGGCTTCCAAACTGAAGCGTGAGCTTGCCCGGGTATTGGCTGAAGAGCGCTTTATCGACAACTTCGCCTTCTACGACGATGGCAAGCAGGGGCAACTGCGACTCTACCTCCGCTATACGGCAACGAATGTCAGCATCATTCAGGGCCTTCGGCGGATGAGCAAGCCCGGTTTGCGCAGATATGCATCGAAAGCAGATCTGCCCCGGATCCGTCGTGGCCTCGGTGTCGCGATCGTGTCAACGTCACGTGGCGTTATGACGGACCGCGACGCACGTAGGGCCGGTGTAGGTGGCGAAGTCCTGTGCAGCGTCTGGTAATGACAGCCCGGAATCCAGCAAGAGGTATACGACTGTGTCACGTGTAGGCAAGCAACCAATTTCGGTGCCCCAGGGTGTCGATGTCAGTATCAAGGGCGCGGACATGCAGGTAAAGGGCCCGAAGGGGCAGCTCGCGCTGTCTTACAGGTCCGATTTAGTTGACGTGGCGGTCCATGGAGATGAGATCCTTGTAACTCGGAAATCCGAGGTCAGGGAAGCGATGGCTCTCCATGGTCTGACAAGGTCACTCGTGGCAAACGCCGTCGCGGGTGTAACTGATGGCTACTCCAAGAACCTTGATCTGTTCGGCGTCGGCTACAGAGCCGAATCCAATGGCCGCCAGTTGACGCTCAATATTGGCTATTCACATGTGGTCGATTACATGGCGCCTGAAGGAATCGACATAACTGTTGGCCCAGCTATTTCCGGGGCGCAGGCTCGAATTGTCGTGTCTGGTATCGACAAGCAGATGGTAGGGCAGGTTGCGGCAGATATTCGTCAAAAGCGGAAGCCCGACCCATACAAAGGCAAGGGGATTCGCTACGAGAACGAGGTAATTCACTGGAAGGCTGGCAAGTCGGCGGTATCCTGAGCCGGCGCGAGAGATCATGGCAAACAAGCAAAAGAAAAAGGGTGCGGCCCAGACTCGCCGCAGATTTCGTATCCGCAAGAAGGTATCGGGCACTCCAGAGCGGCCCCGCCTCGTCGTAAATCGGAGTTTGCGCAATATCGAGGCGCAGATTATCGACGACGTGGCTGGTCACTCGGTTGTTGGACTGTCCACACTATCAAAGGAATTCGAGCGCTCCGGCCCGCCAGTCGAACAGGGCCGTGCGCTTGGTAAATTGCTGGCGGCCAAGGCCCAGGAGAAAGGTGTCGATCATGTAGTTTTTGATCGCGCCGGCCTGCGGTACCACGGCATCGTCCGCGCCGTCGCCGAGGGTGCCCGCGAGGGCGGCCTCAAGTTCTAAGAGCGAACCGAGAGAGAGTAACCAGTTGGCCCGAATCGATCCGAATAACCTCGAACTTACTGAGGTCGTCGTCCAGAATAGCGTTCGCCGCGTGTCTCACGTGCGCAAGGGTGGACGCAACTTTTCCTTCACGGCAATGGTTGTCGCTGGTGACCGAGCTGGTCATGTGGGTATCGGCTCCGGCAAGGCAGGTGAAGTCGCCGAAGCCATCCGCAAAGCGACAGAGGATTCCAGGAAGGATATCGTGTCCGTCCCAGTAGTGGAGGCAACGATTCCACATGAAGTGATCGGGCGCTTCGGTGCCGCTCGCGTCTTGTTGAAGCCTGCCAGCCCTGGAACTGGGATTATCGCCAGCGGTGGGATCCGTATCGTTCTCGATCTGGCTGGGATTCACGATATTCTGACAAAGTCCCTGGGTTCCAGCAATCCGCAGAACACAATCCGGGCAGCCATCGATGGCCTGCGTCAGCTTCGCGACGCCGAAGAGGTGTGCCGTATTCGAGGCATCACTCTCGGAGACCTCCGATGAAACTGGTAATTACGCAGAGTCGCAGCGGCATTGGCCGATCAAGGAAGCAGCAAGACACGGTTCGGGCTCTTGGCATTCGCCATCTGAATCAGACAGTAACTCATGACGACAGCCCGCAGATCCGTGGTATGATCGCCAAGGTGTCGCACCTGCTTCGGGTCTCCGAGCAGAGCTCCTAGGCCTAAACAGAGGGAATGAGCACCATGCAACTCGGAGATCTCCAGCCCGCACCCGGGTCCCGGCGCAAAGCCAAGCGCAAGGGCATGGGTCCTGGCTCCGGCAACGGCAAGACAGCAGGCCGCGGTCACAAAGGACAACGTGCTCGTTCGGGCGGGATGCGCGGCAGCCGGACTGGATTCGAAGGTGGCCAGATGCCTCTGCATCGCCGCTTGCCGAAAATCGGCTTCTCGAACCAGAAGTTCCGTACCACGTTTCAGGTGGTGAATGTCGGAGATATACAACGTGCCGACCTGCAGGGAACCGTTGGGCCGGAGCAACTTGTTGCCGCCGGCTTGGTTCGCAAGTCGGGTGTCATCAAGATTCTTGGTGACGGGGAATTGACCAATAAGGTCACCCTCACTGCGCATGCCGTCTCTCGCTCTGCACGCGAGAAGATCGAAGCCGCCGGTGGCAGCTTCGTGGCTCACTCAGCCTAAGGAAGAGAAGAGTCTCCCCCGTGCTGCAAAGCTTTCAGAACTGTTTCAAGATTCCGGAACTCCGGCGCAAGATCCTGATCACACTCGGGATTCTCATCGTCTACCGGATTGGTGGCCAGATAACCGTGCCCGGTATACGCGACACGGTTCTCCAGGAGTATTTTTCCGGAGCTGGCAATACTCTGTTCGGCCTCTATGACATGTTTGTTGGCGGCGCCTTTACCCGCGCAACAGTATTTGCTCTTGGCATCATGCCCTACATCAGTGCCTCCATCATTCTGCAGTTGATGGGGGCTGTGCTGCCTTTCTTTCAGAAATTGCAGCGCGAGGGCGAAGAGGGTCGCAAGAAGATCAACCAGTATACTCGTTACGGTACAGTTTTCCTTGCCGGTGCTCAGGCCTTGGGGGTGAGTTACTTCCTGGAGAACATCAAGGGGCCGACCAGCGGTATTGAAGCCGTCATAGATCCAGGTTGGGGCTTCCGTCTCCTGACCATGCTGACGATCACCACGGGCACCATCTTCATCATGTGGCTGGGTGAGCAGATTACGGATCGCGGCATTGGCAATGGGATCTCACTGATCATCTTTGTCGGTATCATTGCGGAGTTGCCGTACGCGGTGAAGAGCGAGTGGAACCACTACCTCATCAATCGTGGCTTCACCAAGAGCCTGATCGAGGAACTGTTTCTCGTCGTGCTCATGGTCGCCGTCGTGGCTGCAGTGGTGTTGATGACGCAAGGCCAGCGGCGAATTCCAGTACAATACGCAAAGCGGGTTGTCGGACGTCGAGTCTACGGTGGTCAGACAACCAACATCCCACTCCGAATCAATGCTGCGGGTGTGATTCCGATCATTTTTGCCCAATCCATCATGTTTCTCCCGGGGACCATTACTCAGTTCTTCCCTGAGAGCGATCTGATGCAGATCGTGGGATCCTATTTCACCACGAGCTCATCGGTCTACTGGTTCTTCTATGGCACGATGATTGTCTTTTTTACCTACTTCTACACCGCTATTGTTATGGATCCCCAGCAGTTGGCAGACAATATGAAGCGCCACGGCGGGTTCATTCCCGGGGTTCGTCCAGGGAAGAAGACCGCAGAGTATATCGACGGGATCATGACCCGTATCACCTTGCCGGGGTCCCTGGCCCTGGCAGCGGTGGCCATTTTCCCATTTTTCGTGATCAGTCAGTTTAACGTAACGCCGTCATACTCCCAGTTTTTCGGGGGTGCTGGCTTGCTGATTATCGTCGGTGTCGCGCTTGATAGCTTGCAGCAATTGGAGTCTCAGTTGATGACTCGGCATTACGAGGGTTTCATGAAAAAGGGTCGCATCCAGGGGCGCCGCTAACGCGGCGGGTTTCAGAAGGCGAAGAAAATGAAAGTCAGAGCATCAGTATCGAAGCGCTGCGCAGAGTGCAAAATTATCAAGCGCCATGGCATCGTGCGGGTAATCTGTAAGCGCAATCCGCGTCACAAGCAGCGTCAAGGTTAAAAGGGCCAGCGGCCCGCAGGGAGACTATAAAGAGTATGGCACGTATCGCAGGCGTTGATCTTCCGCGTGACAAGCGCATTGACGTGGGTCTAACCTACATTTACGGGATCGGTCGTACTTCGGCACAGGCCATTCTGTCCGAGTCCACCGTTACACCCGAAACGCGGGTGGGCTCGCTCTCAGAAGAGCAGGTCATGCAGTTGCGCAACATTATTGAGGGCAAGTACCGCGTTGAAGGATCGCTGCGAGGCGAGGTCAATCTAAACATCAAGCGGCTCATGGACATTGGTTGCTATCGCGGGCTGCGGCACCGTCGTGGATTACCGGTGCGCGGCCAGCGGACGAAGACAAATGCCCGTACGCGTAAGGGTCCCAGCCGGTCCATCGCAGGCAAGAAGAAGGCGCCTCGTAAGTAACACTGGTGCGTCGAAGATCTATTATGCAGTTCGCGGTCCGCATTCGGCGGCCGCGCTATGAAGACGGTTCTTTACAAGGAAGTTTGAGTTGCCACCAGAGAGAGGCCGCAGGCGCCGCAAGAAGTCGAAGAAGGTAGAGGCATTGGGTGTTGCCCACATTCTCTCTACCTTCAACAACACGATCGTGACCCTTACCGATGTTGAGGGGAACGTGATCTCCTGGGCCACTCCGGGCAAGGTGGGTGTCGTCGGTAGCCGTAAGTCCACGCCCTTTGCCGGACAACTTGCAGCCGAGCGTGCTGCCCAGGAAGCCATAACTATGGGTCTTCGCAAGGTTGAAGTCTGGGTCAAAGGCCCGGGCGTTGGCCGCGATTCAGCCATCCGGGCCCTGCAGAATGCCGGCCTGGAGATTGCCGCAATCCGTGACGTAACCCCCGTGCCTCACAACGGCTGCCGCCCACCCAAGCGGCGTCGGGTCTGAGTCGGAGGGAAGAGGAAACCAATGAGCAGATATACTGGACCGAACTGTCGGTTGTGTCGTCGTGAAGGGGCAAAATTGTTCCTGAAGGGCGAACGTTGCACCCTAGGGAAGTGTGCCTTTGAGCGCCGTTCGTATGCGCCTGGGCAACACGGGCAGAACATGCGCCGTAAGCAGTCGGAATACAGCGTTCAATTGCGGGCCAAGCAGAAATTGGCGCGAATCTACGGGATTCGCGAGGGGCAGTTCCGCAAGTACTACAAGGAGTCTACGCGTGTCCAGGGCGTCAGTGGCTTGAACCTCCTGCGTCTCCTTGAAAGCCGGCTCGACAGCGTTGTGTACCGCCTCGGTTTGGCCCCATCACGCAAAGCTGCGCGGCAATTGGTCCGACACAATCACTTCATGGTAAACGGCAAGCGCGTCAATATTCCCTCGTATTTGACTGCACCTGGTGATGCGATCGCTGTAGCCGAGGCGAGCAAGAAGCTCGAGGCCATTCATGAGTCGCTGCGGCGATCGCGTGAGATGGTGTCCTGGCTGACCGTCGATAAGGCCAATCTTACTGGCTCAATCGTCGAGCGCCCGAATCGTGATGACATTCCCACTCCGGTGGAAGAACAGCTCGTCATCGAGTTCTACAGCCGCGTCTAGGCAACTCGAAGCAGTAATTCAGAACTCATACAGGATAGGGAAGCAACCACATGGCCCTCGAAGGTCTCCAGATGCCGAGGCTCCTTGAGATCGATAAGGAGAGTCTGACTGACACCTACGGTAAGTTCGTACTCCAGCCTCTGGAGCGTGGTTTTGGCGTGACAATAGGTCATGGCCTGCGCCGGGTTTTGGTATCGCAGATCCAGGGCGCTGCCATCAAGTCGCTGAGTGTCGAAGGTGTGCAGCACGAATTCTCCGTGATTGAAGGCGTCCGTGAAGACGT
>CALFPI010000471.1 GCA_937919035.1 uncultured Gemmatimonadaceae bacterium | reverse complement strand
ACGCGCCAGGGCTGTCAGGTAGCCGGCAGTGGACGACTGCTGTGAGCGAAGACCCTGGGCCGTTGGAAACTTGAAATCCTGCGGGTTGTGGACAAACTCGCCGTCCAACTCGAGCCCCCTGGCCTGATAGCTGATGTTGGCGCCGTAGAAGGTCTGAGCTGTCGGAATGCCATAGTCGAAACGGACACGGGTCGGTATGCCGTCGAGTCGCGGACTGCCTTTGGAGCGGGCGACGGTGAAGAAGGTCTCGTCCTGGCGCAGGTAGTCTTCAAAAAACGTCCCGGAAAAGCCGTCCTGCGGCGGATCGGATGGCCACGAACGATCTTCGGTCCGCGTCGTGCCGGGAACCTCGAAATCGTGGATCTGTCGAACTTCGATCAGGTAATCGCCATCAGCCATCACCTCGATGTCGGCATCGATCGCGGCCAGATCGGGATCGATCTCGAAGACGATATCAATGAAGCCGTCCCCTTCCGCCTCCCAGTGACTGCCTACCTGCTGCCCGGTGAGGGACGCCCGCCGCACAAGGCTTGGATTGTACTTCACGTCTGCGCCCGCCCGCGTCGCATCGCTGGTGAAACGCTGCCTCATGGAGTCCACAAGGGCCGTCAGCAGGATGCTGGCATCATATACGGCGACACCCCCCAGATCCAATGGCGAATCGTCACGCACACGTACCGTAATCTGCTTTGGCGACTTCAGTTCCAGATATGGGACGTCGCCGCGCCACAAAGACTCCGGCTTTGACTTGATGTTGGATTGCAGTTGCCGGAAAAACGTCGCACCCAGATCGAGATCACCAAAGTGGCCCAACCAGTTGGCGCCGCCGATCAGCACCGGAGACGTCTCCCGCACGTCGCGCTCATTGCCGCGCAGATTCGACCACAATGTCGTTTCCAGTGTGCCGCCACGGGAGAACAGGAAGGACAGTTCATGGCGGTCGGACGAATAGTCAACACGCAACCCGCCGTACTGCATCTGATTAAACACGAGTGGCGTGAATGACGTGGCCAGGTTTCGCCCGACAGCTATGCTCATGGCCTGCTGACCATAGGTCTGCCGGGTTACGGCAAGGAACTGAAAGAAGGAATTCTGAATCAATACACCGCTCTGTGCGTCCAATTCACCGAGAGGGACACCGGCATCGAGCTTGGCCTGTGTGTACCGATCGCGGGTCTCCGTCCACTGCATGCCGTAGCTGCCGTAGCTGACGAACTGTCCAAGGCGATCGTATACCGCACGCCGGCCCTGATTGACAGCGCCATAGCGGATATATCTGCTGTCGTAATAGGATCCATAGGGGTAGACGTCAGCCCCGAGATAATCGGCCCGGATCCCGGTGTAATTGCCTGGGGCTGTGGTCTCTTCTTCGGGAGTCGCCGTGCCAGACTGGCCGGCAGCGACGCCAGCACCGGCGACGAGAACAAAACCGGCCATGAGAATCGAGCTGCAACCTGTTCGAATCATCTCTGTGAGGGTCTTCACGATCAGTTCCCCACGATCACTTCGACGAACAGGCCGAAAGCATCGAAGTCGCGCTCGCGCCCCAGACCTTTCCAGTCCTTGTCGTGCAACTCAATACCGGTACTGATACTGAGAAAGGAACCCTCGAAGTCATCATCGCGGCCCTGGAGCATCAAGACTGTCTTCTGCTCCTTGTAACTGATGTTGTCGTTCTCGTTGTCGGTGTATCTCATCGGCAGCCCAGGGAAGCCCGACATCCCCCATTGCAGATCGATGCCATCCATGACCGCATAGGAGGTCTTGAACATGGGAGCAAAGAAGCGCGTCGAGACGTCAGCCCAGTTGCTACCCCTGCTGCCTTCCCTCATGGTGTATTTCATGCCGCCCCAAAACTCGAACTTGCCCCAGTAGCGGCGATACTCAGCCCGGGAGATCCAGGACCACTGGACAAACGTATCCGCTTCCTGGACAGCCACACCCGCCTCTTGGATGTCACTCTGTCGATTGACGAAATGCAGCAGGTTGCTGGTCACCCGTGACATGGGCGTTGGCGTGTAGCTCAGGCCAACGGATGCGGTGTTGACCAGGCTTTTGCGCATGATGAGCGGGTCTGCCGGGGGTGGATTGAGAATTGTATACACATTGGCCAGAGAAGAAGTGTCTCCGGTGACCCATTCGTAGACGTCATCACGCACGTCGTCCTCGACGAGTTTGACGTCGTCGAACAGTTCGATCTCGAAGCCCCCTGCCGGGCGCCATCCTGCCTCGGTACGCGCGTACAGTGAACTGGCCTCACCGGGCCCGGCAATCTCCTCGAGGCTGTAGTATCCCAGAGACGTACGTGCTACACCTGGCAGCAGGTGATGCAGCGTGAAGAAGACGTGGCGACCGCGCTGATCCTTGCGGATCGGGTAGTCGGGATGGTCGTCGTTCTCGCGGAAGTCCGGCTGCGCATTGTTGTTGAAATCCATCCCGTAGACGAAGTCGATGGGATCGGAGTCGAACAACAGAAAGGGCTCACTCCAGTCGGGGACACCGTTGCGATCCTTGTCGTTGTCGGGAGACAGATCACCGTCGACATCAAGACCCGGGTAGACACCACCCGTGGAACCACCGGAGTAGTTTCCGCTCGGCAGGAAGAACTGGAAACGGCCCTGATCGTTGAAGCTGTCATCAGCGTAGGCGTCGTTATCGTCGTTGTCGTCCATCAGGGGGAACTCCTGCGTAAAGGCCCCATCCCCTGACGCACTCCCCTTGTCGGTGAAGAACACCGTGCCGCCGCGACGACTGTCATACCCACCGCTGTACTGGGGGTCCATACGGAACAGTTCCCCGCCCAACTCAACATCGAAAGCACCCACCGTCATGGGCCGGCGCACATTCAGCATGTACGCCCAGCTGCCCTCGCGCAGTTGCTTGCCACTGACGCCGAGGGAATCGCTGCTGAAGGGAAAATGTGATTCATCGGAACTGTAGACGAGTTCGCCTTCAGCGATCCACTCCCGCGACAGCAGCCGGAAATCGGTGCCGAGCAGTGTCTTGCCGCTCGGGATGCCATAGTCAAAGCTGATGGCGTGTAACCCGCTCATTCCAGGGCTGCCCTCGGCGCGGGCGACGGTGGCGTGCGGCTCGGTCTCTTGCGGCTTGAAATCGTAGGGATACTGCGTGTTCCCAGTCTGCGTGTGCCCGGGCGCGTTGATGAAGGCGGAAGGCCAGAAACGTTCCTCCAGGGCGCCGGACGCATCAACAAAATCGTGGGCCTGGCGCACCGAGATGCGATAGTCACCGGTTACATCCGCGTGGAATCGGGCACTGACAATACTTACCCCGGCGGGCAAGGTGAAGATGAAATCGGCGATCTCATTGCCCGTGAGCACATACACGCCGTTTACCGGCGAACCGGCTCCCAGCGGCGGACCCGGTTCCAGTGTCGCATCATACACCCGCTCACCGGCGGCATTGGCATCTGACGTCAAGCGTCGACGGTTGCCGTCGGCGTCAACAACAACGATATCGATATCGACATCGCCGACGCCGGCCACCGTGTTCGGTTCATCACTCTGCACCCACACGGACACGCGCTTTGGACTGCGCATCTGATAGGGTTGTGTGCCGCCAACAAAACTGCCCTGGGCCGACTCCACGTCCGTCTGATGCTGATTGAAGAACGTCATGCCAAGAGTCAGCATGTCATTGGGCTCGTGGTAGAAGCGCCCGCCGTATGCCAGCACCGGGCTCAAGTCACGACGTGCGTCGAAAGCTGAAAAACGCTGGGGCGCACCACGGGTCAGCAGCGCCGTAAAGCCTTGATCATCGGAGCCGCCATCGATGCGCAAGCCCTGCCAGCGTGGCGTACGCACGGTGAGTGGCGACAAGCTTGTGCGAATCGCGTCACCGGCGGTCACCGAGATGTCCCAACCCCGGTAGCTGTCGTTGGCGATCATCAGGTTGTTGAAGAAGTTGAAGAAGTAATTCTCCCGTGCCACCGTGCTGGACTGGAGGCCGACGGAATCGGAGCGGGTCTCACGCCAGCTCAACAGCGGATACCCGCGGAACAGATGAGTCCCTAACCGATCGTACAGCTCCGTGGAACGCACGCTGTTGGTCTGTGGCTGGTACGAAGCCTTGCCAAAGTTGTAGTACCCTGGCCAGACACCGCGATTGATAAAGGACCGCAGGGGCGAGGCTGCCGGTGTCGTCACCAACTGCAACCCTGTTGCCGGCGCATTCTGCGCCACGATCGAAGTCGCAGTGCCCAGCCACATCGCGGCAAGGATTGCACACAGGACGTGCACGATGCGGAGGCCTGAGCCTTTGTCTGGAGGTGCCACAGTCACAGGCTTCTCAACAGGAAACGGTTGTGAACCGCTCGGCTGTGCCGGGCGGACGCGCAGAGAGGGCAACAATAACCCAAGAGGAAATTCGCCACAACCCCGCAACAGAGCTCATTGTCGATCTTCTACTGGCCTTCGCAGACCCCCATGATCAATGGAGATCTGCCCGGAGAATTCCTGCCGCAGGCGCCCCATGAGCGACTCCATACGGAAATCGTCCAGGCTTCGGCGCACAGAGGGCTCAGCCTCGGCAAAGGTGAGGGACTTACCCGGGTGGACGTCGAGCACCTCAAATACCGAATATCCCCCATTCACCCTCAATGGCGGGTGCAGACCTGGCCCGTGCCGCAAGGCGGCCTCGTAGATCCGGCCACTGCGAGGATCCCCGGGACGAACATCCGGCCAGAATCCGTCTGTTTTCCTGAGATCGGAACGTACCGTGTGCCTGCGGGCCAGCTCTTCCATGGACTGGCCGGCCATGGCCTGCTGGTAGAGCGAGTCCGCCAGGACTGGCGAGTCAACGAGAATCTCGCGGACCGTAACCACCGTGTGGGCGCGAAATCCCTCTTGGTGTTCGGCAAAAAACGCCAGCAACTCGTCGGTACCCGGCTCCGGGGTGGTTGCCGCCGCGAACATGGCTTCGCCGAGCCACTGAAAGCGCTTGGCCTGTATGACCCTGCGAACCTCAGGCATCGCTTCCAGGCCCTGGACTGCTGCCTCGCGCGCAGCCAACTCATCAAAGACGAGCCCCTCTGCCAGACGATGCATCCTTGCCGTATCCTCGGAGACCGGATCCGGAACCTGCACCCGCTGCAGGAAACCGGCCAGATCCAGCGAGCCATCCCTCCAAGTAAACAGTTGTCGCTGCCCCGAAAGGGTGTCGCTCAGGGAGGCGACGGCCTCAGCCGTCTCGGGATAGTAGATCACTGCATACGATTGGCGCAGGCTCTCGACAAATCGTGCCGCCGCCTGCTGCCGTTGCCGGCGAGCGAATTCGGCCTCGAGGGCGATCTGCTGATCGGCCACTGTGAGCCTGCGACGATCCAGCACCCGCACGACATGCCAGCCCATGAAGGAACGCACCGGAGCACGAGTGTAGTGGCCAACCGGCATAGCCCAGATGGCATTGGCGATGGCCTCCGGATACTGGCTGCGGCGAAGATATCCCATGTCGCCGCCTTGGGTGCTGCTCTCCGTATGCTGGGACCGTTCCCGAGCCAGCCCGGTGAAATCCGCCCCTTCTGCCAGAAGTTGCAGGACCTGCCCGGCTTCCTCGGCAGAGCGCAGCAGGATATGGCCGGCGCGAACCTGTTCGCCGCTGCCCCACTCCGCATACAGCGAGGCGACGTCCTGCGGTGAAGCCGCGGGGAGATCTGCGTAGACGACATGCTCATAGATCGCCTCGCGCAATTTCACGGCACGAACGGAGTCCAGGCGGGCGACGATCCCCGGATCCTTGTCCAACCCGCTCCGCTCGGCCTCCAGCACCAGGACACGAGCGCCGATCAGAGCGTCGAGTGCCACGCGCAGATCGGCGCTGTCCAGCAGGGCGGGTTTCGCCTCAGCGCCGAAGATGGCTGTCACCGCCTGCGCGAGATCGACGGCGGACACGGCATACGGCCCAACCCGCGCAATCGTTGCACTCGTCTCCGGCGTCATCACTGCGACCTGACGCCCGGTCGAGCAGCCAGCCAGGCCCAGCATGAATGTGCAGATGGCGAAACGCGCGTACATGGGAGTCTTCACCAGTAGAAAAGGTAGTTGCCGGTCATGCCGGTAAAACCGTCGATTACGCACCAGAGACCGCCCGCTGCATAGTGCCCGAGGATGAGCCCCAGAAAGAATGGGCGGACCCGCCGGTAGAGCGTGACACCACCGTAGCGCAACACCACCGTCTTCACCAACCAGGCGATGAAGATGCTGGGCATGAGATGGTGTGTCGTCCACATGGCACTGATGGGAAAGGCGATGGGATGGAGCGGAAACCACAAC
>CALFPI010000470.1 GCA_937919035.1 uncultured Gemmatimonadaceae bacterium | reverse complement strand
GACCCACTCCTCGGCTTTTGTACGCCGCTTGCGACGATGCAACTGCACGCGTTCGGGGTAGGCCCCCTCGTCGTGGTCGGCACCGGTGTCACGATCGAGAAACAGAGGAAATTCAGCGGCAGGTGGCTTGGCGTGACTGTAGCCGTGGTCGTAGCTGCGCATGATGATGCGTTGCTCCCGGGTAAGGCGTTGCACCCACTCGGGATCGGAGAGGATGCGGTCCGCTGCCGTCACCCAGGCGGGGCAATAGGCGTAGAATATGTTCTTGCGGATGGTGCTGCTGTCATTGGGTTCGACGCGATGCCAGATGGACGAGTTCATGATCGTCATCGTGCCTGCCCGGGGTTTGACGATCAACTCACCCGGGATCGACTCGTGGGTGTCATACTGATCGACGTACTGCTGTCGATGACTTCCGGGCAGCACGACGAGATTTCCCATGCTTGCTTCGGGCAGGTCCGTGAGCCAGTAGCCGATCTTGATCTGCAGGGGCAAGCGCGGGGAAAAAACGCCATAGGGTACCGCCCGGGCCCCATCGGGATGCCACAGATTGCGCTGGGTCATACCTGGAGGACGAATGAAGAACTGGCTGATGTGCAGCTTGAGTTGTTCGCCAAAGATGTCGTAGGCAAAGCCGACGTGCCGTTCATGGTCGATCAGATCCGCCAGGACAGGGTCCAGTTCGACGACATTCTCGCGCCCGAAGGTCTCTGTGGAAACAAACTTCGGGTCCCTCGCAGCGATTCGGTCGAGGGCATTGGTGTACGAGCCGACCTGGTCCGTGGTCAGAGCATCCTCAACAAAGATGATGCCATCGCGCTCGAAATCCGCCCACTGATCCGGGTTGAAGCCGGGCGGAGCCCGGCGATATTCCTGCTCTGCAGGCATATTGGTTTCCCTTTCTGGAGATGTGTGATCTACCGGTTACTCAAAACGATGGACATCTGCTTTTGCTGCGCAAATTAGGACATCGACTCTGTTGCCCCCTGCTGCTGGTCGCCGCCTGCGCATCTTCGCCACCGATCGACAACTCTGTCACACCGGCTATGGCACCGCCAGACGAATGCCAGGGCTGGCGGATGGCGCGCTCCGACTGGCTCTTCTGCGACGACTTTGAAGGTGACGGGCCGCTCGTTGCCGAAGGCCGCTACTTTGAGTACGGCGACGACGGCGGCGATTTTTCGCCCATCGATACGATCGGGCTTGCCGGTTCGCGTGGTATGCGCACGCGCTGGCAAGCAGGTGAAATCGACGCTGGCAGCCTCAAACTGGGGTTTGGCCGCAATCCGAACAACTACATGAACAAGGGGGTTGGCGGCAGCCGGGACTATCGGGAAGTCTACTATCGGATGTACCTGCGGCATCAGCCCGGTTGGCAGGGCGACCCTGCCAAGCTCTCTCGCGCCACCCTCTTTGCTTCGAGCACAGACTGGTCCCAGGCGATGGTCGCCCATCTGTGGAGTGACGGTGAGGGTGATCTGCTCATCGATCCTGCGTCCTGCGTCACCGGTGATCAGGTTGTGTGTCAGGGCTACAATGACTTCGACCACTTGCAGTGGCTGGGATCAAGGGCCGGTTCCAGTCCCATCTTCTCAACGGAGGACTCGGGTAACTGGCACTGTGTGGAGGCACACGTGCGGCTGAACGGACCTGGAGCCGTTGACGGTGTGCAGGAATTCTGGATCGATGATCAGCTGGAAGCACGGCGTGACAGCCTCGACTTCGTCGGCTCCTATACAGAATACGGCATCAACGCCGTCTTCTTCGAAAATCACTGGAACACCGGTTCACCGGTTGAGCAGGAGCGCTACTTCGACAATATCGTCGTCTCAACCGCCCGAATTGGCTGCCGCTGACGTCAGCCTGACCCTGGCCACAAACACAGGAGTACCTCACCTACAACTCCGGTACCAGCCAGTGCGTCCAGTGGTGCGTACCCGGTGAGATGCAGTAGTGCGGTAGTGTATCTTGTCCGCGTTTCGTGCGCCGCCTCAAGTGATGAGAGAGGTGCACAAAAAAAGCGCCACCCCATGACGATTCCATGAGGTGGCGGTGTTTCTACGAGCCAGGTTTTCTGTTCTTCTCCTTGGCCTTTGTTGCTTTGTCTTCTCGTTTCTTGATCATTTTGTTCTTGTTCTTGTCCTTATCCTTCTGGCCACCCTTGTCACCCATTGCTCGCTCCTCTCCTGTTGTGCATACGTTGAAAGGGCCTGCCGCGGGCCGAACAGAGGCGCGGCAGTCGAGTCTCTCCCTTCATTCATACGTCTATCCGGGCTTCGATGCAACAAGAACTCTGGCAGCAGATGCGTCCACACAAGGAGGAATGTGAAGATGCGACGATCCACCATCCATACGATCCTGGCACTGATCATGGTCGCCTGTGCGTCGGCACAAGCGCCGGTGTACAAGCCCCTGCCCGCCAAAAAACTGCTCGAGTATGGCTGGGACGTGCCGCAGCCGGAGCAACTGGCGACGGCGATCCGGCAGATGGAGACACGGCCCTTCGACGGTGTCATTTTCCGACTCCGCGATTACAACCATGCCTTCGATACGACGCCCTGGCCGGTGGCGGCCATCGAATCACAGGTCGTCCAGCTGGAGGCGATCGACTGGCGGCGCTTCAGCGACAATTTCCTCACCCTCTATGCGGCCAATCGTGACACGATGGACTGGTTCGATGACACCGATTGGCGGGTGATCGAGGGCAACCTTCGGCGCACTGCCGAGGCGGCCCGCCGCGGTGGCTGTGTGGGTATCATGTTCGATCCCGAACCCTATGGCCCCAATCCCTGGCTGCTGTCCGACGCGGCACCAGGGCGAGAGTTCCCCGAGGTGGCGGCGCAGGTGCGGCGCCGTGGTGCGCAGTTCATCAACGCCTTGCAGCAGGAGATGCCAGCGATCCGTCTGTTGAGTTTGTATCAGCTGAGTGTGGTGGCGGCGATGTTCGAGACCGAAGACCCGGCACGGATCGACGCACAGCTGGCGCGACATCACTACGGTCTGCTGCCGGCCTTCCTTGACGGTATTCTCGATGCGATCGGCCCCGATGCGGTGCTCATCGACGGCAACGAACCTGCCTACTACTACGAGGACGAAGCCCCCTTCGCCGAAGCCTATGTGTCCCTGGCCCAGCGGGCGGCCCGGCTCGTGAGTCCGGAGAATCGCCCCACCTACCGTCGCCAGTCGCAGGTGGGTATGGCGATCTATGTAGACCAGGTGCTGGGTCTGCGCCGGCCACCGCAGGGCTTCGTCGCCCATTTCATGACCCCGCAGCAGCGTCTGGCCTTCCTCGAACACAATGTCTACTGGTCGCTGGCAACGGCTGACGAGTATGCGTGGATCTACTCGGAACGTATCGACTGGTGGACGGGAGAATTCCCTCAGGGCGCGGCGGATGCCGTCGCCGCGGCGCGTTCGAAAGTGACCTCAGGGGCATCCCTCGGTTTCGACCTTGATACCCTGGTATGGGCGGCAAAGCAGCAGATGGAGGCCGAACTGGTGGCGCGGGTGGAGCAACGTTCGGCGGTCATCCGGCGCCGGGATCCTTCGACTCCGGTCCCGGCCATCGACGGCATGCTCGATGAACCGGTGTGGACTTCGTCGACCGAACTGGCCTCCTTTCAGGTGCCAGCAGCACGCTCCGATACCCTCCAGG
>CALFPI010000469.1 GCA_937919035.1 uncultured Gemmatimonadaceae bacterium | reverse complement strand
TACAGCGACGGCACGGCAGGTGCTGATCGGCGAAGAACTGTCGCCACACTTCGCCATTCGCCGTTTCGTCATGGAACCGGGCGGCGGCATGCCGCTGCATACGAACACGGTCGAACACGGGCAGTATGTCCTGACGGGGGCGGCGACGATCCGCATCGGTGATGAGACGGTGCAGGTAACGGCAGGCGATTCGGTACATATTCCGGCCAACGTGCCGCACTCCTACAGTGTGAGCGGGGTGGACCGGTTCGAGTTTCTCTGCGTCGTGCCGAATGGGCCCGACCAGATCACCGTGGTTGAAGAAGCGGAGGCCTAGGATCCATGCGCATCGGCATTGTTGATCTCGACACGTCACACCCGCAGAACTGGATACCCATCGAGCGAGAACTCGGTCACGAGGTCGTTGGCATCTTCGATGCGGGTGACATCCATCCAGCCGAATACGTACGCGACTTCGCGGCGCAGCACTCGGTGCCAAAGGTCTACGCGGAACTGGAAGAGATGGTTGCCGATGTGGACTGTGCGATCATCCATGCCTGCGACTGGGATCGGCATGTCGATCGAGCGCTGCCTTTCATTGAAGCGGGCAAATCCGTGTTGCTCGACAAACCAGTCGTTGGCAATCTGGGGGACGCGCAGCAACTGCTCGACTGGGCGGCGGCAGGGCACCGGGTGACGGGTGGCTCGAGTCTGCGCTACGCCGCAGAGGTCGTCAGTTATCTGCAGGAACCGGTCGCGGAACGGGGCAAGGTGCAATCAGCCTTCGCCGGCTGTGGCACCGACGAATACAACTACGGGATCCACGCCTACAGCCTGCTGAGTGCACTCATGGGTCCCGGCATCCGCTCCGTGCGCTACCTCGGCGTGTCCGGCCTCAAACACCTGCAACTCACGTGGGCTGATGGGCGCCTGGGGTATGTGGCAGTCGGCGAAGGTGCCTGGTTGCCGTTCCACGTTACGGCGATCACCGACAAGGGTGTTCGACAGATCACCTGTGATACCAAGACCCTGTACCGCAAACTGCTGGAAGCGGTGCTGCCGTACCTGGCCGGTGAGACCGATGTCCCCCCGTACCCGATGGCGCAGCTGATCGAGCCCGAACTGGCGGCACTGGCAGCCCGACAGTCGTGGCTGCGTGGGGGGGCCGAGGTGTTTCTCAGCGATCTGTCCCTGGCGGACGAGGGTTACGATGGTGACGTCTTCGCCTGGGGGTATCGACGCGCCAAGTATCCCTGATCTGGCGCCAGACAGGTCGGCGGCTCAGAACGCCAGGTGTCGCTTGAAGAAGGCCTCGGAACGATTGCCACCCCAGCCGTGTTCGCCGGGATGCAGATCCAGTTCCAGGTTGTCTGCAGCACCGGCGGCGCCGTAGATGGCCTCCACCTGACGATAACAGGCCAGGGCCGTGTCCACCTTGAAGCAGGTGTCATTGGCGCCGATGTCGATCAACAGGGGACGGGGTGCGATCAGGCCCTGGCAGTCCGGCAGGTCCACCAGCTTGAACAGGCCTGGCGCCACCTGCATGCCGCAGTAGTTGTTGTCGCGGATGCCGAAGGCCGCCCACAGATCGCTGTAACAGATGATCTCGGCGGCGCGGAAGCGCTCGTCGCACAGCGACATCCACAGGGTCATCGTGCCGCCACCGGACAGGCCCATCACACCCAGACGTTCGCCATCGACCTGTGGCAGGGAGGTGACGAAGTCGGTTGCCGCCTTGCCGTGCACGACGTTGATGGAGATCGACGTCATGCCGAGCATGGTCGCGTGCAGGTACAGGGCGTTGCACCAGTCGCGTCCCCCCACGCCGGCATGGTGGTTGTGTTTGGCTGTATCGTTGCGCTCGCCAAAACCGATCCAGTCAATGGCGTAGGTGATGAAACCCTTGTGTGCCATCTCCTCGCCATAGTTGTAGCGGTGCTGGGCGATGTTGGCAGCCATGTCCGGGCTGGAATCGTTGCCCATGACCGGCTCTTTGCCGAAGGGTCCGTGGCCGTGGCAGCAGAGGATGGCAGGACGCCTCTCGCCGCGCTGCAGATCGGCGGGCAGGTTGACGAGCAAGGTCGCCGACAGGTGCTGCTGGACGTCGATGATCCAGCGCTGACGGCGCAGGCCCCTGTGTTCCCACTCTGCCAGCAACTGTGCGTTGAGCGGCACAGAACCGGGTGCATCCCCCAGGCAGGCGAGCACTCGGGGCAGGGCCTTGCGTTTCCAGGCGGCAAACTGGCGCTTGTCCTTGCCAGCGAAGGCCAGTTCGGGCGTGCGGTTGGCGACGAGGTCGGCGAACATGCGTTGTGGGCTGAGGTTTCTGATGGTCATGGCAGCGGCTCCAGAAGTGGGGCGGGGCGGTGATAGAGTTCGGTGACTTCCTCGATGGACAGATCACGATCCAGGATCAGCAATTCGTCGATCCTGCCGGCGTAGCGCTGGCCGAGGCCGATTGTGAGTTGTTCCACATCCCAGGTGAGTTGGTGGCGGTAGCCCGTCATCCAGCCCCGTCGTACGCCGTCGATGTAGAGGTTGGCACAGCCATCCTGGTGCCCGCTGTTGGCATGGCTCCAGGTGGCCACTACGTGATGCCAGTCATCCGACCGCCAGTTCAGTTCGCCGACGACGATGAGCTGGCCCCCGACAAAACGGCTCTGTTCCGGGCTGTCATTGTAGAGCCCGAAGCGAAGCTTCCGTGGCGAGCCGTAGCGGTCGTCGTCGGGGCGTGTCAGGTCCAGATAGAAGGAGCCGTCGGCGGCATGGCGGCTGATGTGGAAAGGATCGACAGGCACATCGGCCGCCAGTTCGGCGTCCGGATCGCCGCTCAACCAGAGCGAGATGGTGCCGGAGAAATCCTGCTGCGCATAGGGAAAATTGCCCGCTGCGGGGAAGGTGAATTCGTCTTCCGCCCACCCGTGATGGGCGGCGGCAAAGACCAGAGCGCCGCCGAAACGGCCGGCGCCAGCGTCCCAGCGGACAACGTCGCCGTTCCAGGTCGCCCGGCCATCGCCGCGACTCAGATCCGCATCCATCGAACTGTCGAAGGAGGCGCACAGGCAGACGTGATCACGCCAGTCGTGAAGTGCCATCAGGTTCGCCTCCAGTTTCAGCGATTGTAGCGGAAGTGGTCGCCACGCAGCTGCTGCCACACGGCATCACAGGCAGCGAGAGTGGCCTCGTCCAGCCGGCCCTCGGCGGCGGCGATGTTCTGCTCGAGATGTTCCAGGCGACTGGCGCCGACGATAACGGTGTCGACGACGTTGCGTGACAGCAGGAACTGCAGGGCCAATTGGGTCAGACTGCGTCCGGCGTCGGCGGCAATGCGGCCGAGTTCCTCGAGGGCGTTGAAGTTGCTCTCGTGCCAGAAACGGCCGTAGTAATCCTTGTTCATCGCGAAGCGTGTGCCTTTGGCGGGACTGCCCTCACGTGCATGTTTGCCTGTCAGCAGACCGCCTGCCAGCGGGTTGTAGGCGGCGACGCCGACCTGCATGCTCTGGGTGAACTCCGCACACTCCTCGTCGACGGCACGCGTGATCAGGTTGTACGGCAACTGCACAACGACCGGTGACGCCCAATGGTGCAGCTGGCACAACCACTGTGCGCGGCAGACCTGCCAGGCGGCATAGTTCGACATGCCCACGTAGATCACCTTGCCCTGCTGCACGAGGGTGTCCATCGCTGCCAGTGTTTCTTCCATGGGGGTGTTGCGATCGGGGCGGTGCAGGTAGCAGATGTCGAGGCAATCCGTCTGCAGGCGCTTGAGACTGGCTTCGACACCACGGATCACATGCCAGCGGTGCAGACCACCATCCCTGGCATCCGGCCCCATGGGATTACACACCTTGCTGGCCAGGACCACCCGGTCGCGCCGGCCCAACAGCGCTTTGCCGAGGATCTCCTCCGAGCGGCCCTTGCCGTAGGCATCGGCCGTGTCAAAAAAGTTGATGCCACCGTCGAGGGCGGCGTCGACCATGCGCAGGGATGTTGCCTCGTCGGCCTGGGCGCCAAAGGTCATCGTGCCGAGACAGAGACGGGATACGGTCGCCCCCGTCCCTTTGAGTATGATGCGTTCCATCGTTCTCTCCTGTGATGAGGCCCCTCCTGTCGCCCGGGCTGCCGGCAGCTT
Organism: uncultured Gemmatimonadaceae bacterium; assembly: GCA_937919035.1. GTDB lineage: Bacteria > Latescibacterota > UBA2968 > UBA8231 > UBA8231 > UBA8231. The sequence goes on along the minus strand of CALFPI010000469.1, from coordinate 7,664 downwards.
ATCGTAAGCGCCCTCGATGAACAAACGCTGCAGCGACCTGATTCCGTGGCCTGTATGACTAACGTACCTCTCGAGCACCGGCAACTGGAGCAACACATCCCCGGGCAGATCACCATCGGCCTGGCCGGGGGCAGCGGTGCCGGCAAGTCAACCATCGCCGCTGCCATGGCTGCCACCCTTGCGCCTTTGCGGGTCGAGGTCAGGGGCCTCGATCGCTTCTTCAAACCTGCCGCGGACCTGCCCAGATACTACTCTGCCCACCACGCCAAAGACTGTGCGGACTACAACCGCCCCGACTCCCTGCTGGTCGATGAGATGGTCGCTGCCTGCGCCACGCCCACTGGCGTGGATGTCGTCATCCTCGACGGGCACCTGGCGCTCTGTTACCCCGAGATGCGCCAGTTGATGGATATCAAATGTTTCGTCGACGCCGACGTCGATGAGATGCTCATACGCCGCACGCAGCGCAACCTCGCCGCCGGTTACGGTGGCAGCCGTGACACCATACTGCACTACAATCGTGAGTGTGTCATGGTCGGCTATCAGCGCTACATCCTCCCGGCGCGGCAGTACGCGGACGTGATCATACCGAATGCGACATCTGCCACCGCTGCGAGGGATGCTCTGCTGAGGGATTTGTGTGACAGGATCAGAACCGCCATCTCAGGAGCGTGACAGGATGAAACGGATTCCTCTGCGCCTCTCCGGGGGAGCGGACACCACGTACGAGAACTGGCCGATCACGCAGGGCATCCCCTTTGCCGAGGGAGAACTCCCGCTCGACACGCCGGTGCGAGTTGTTGATGCCACGGGCAGGCCGCTGCCGACGCAGGCGCACAGCTTGACAACATGGGACGCCGAGCAGCATTCGGTGCGCTGGTTGCTCGTCGATTTCCAGGCAACGGTGGCTGCAACGGTTGCCGCAACGGCTGTAGCGACAGGTGATGCGGAACTGGTTCTCGAGTACGGCGCTGACGCAGTGTCTCCGACGCCGCTGCATCCCGTTCGCATCGAAAGGGACGGCACATCCGTGACCATCGATACGGGTGCGCTACGGGCACGAATGACGCCGGAGGCGCTGCTGACAGATGTCCGTGTTCGTGATGGCGAGGGCTGGAAGCGGCTGTGGGCGGACGGCGACGGGCTGCGCTTGACGATGGTCGACGGCCATGGACAGCTCTTTGCGTCCGGTCACCTGCCGGCGACGATTGCCGTCGAGGAGCAGGGGCCGTTGCGCAGCTGTATCTGTGTTCGTGGCCACCTGGCTACGGCACAGGGCCTGCGCTTTTGTCCCTACATCCTGCGACTGCACTTTGCCGCAGGACGACCGGAGGTACGACTGCAGCACACGTTCGTTTTTGATCAGGATCCAGACCTCGTGGAGCTTGCCGGCATCGGTGTCCACCTGCCGCCGGCGGGCGAGCCAACCCGCGCCGCCGTGGGTGGCGTCGATGGAGTTCACGAGAGCTCGGGCGACATGTGCTTCCTGCAACGGGACGACGAACACTATGAAGTCACGGGCGACATGGCCGGCACCACCGGCACACGCACTCGTGGTTGGGCCAGTCTCAGCAGCAGGGATGGCGGGGGTGTCCTTGCTGTCATTCGTGATGCATGGCAGGAGTATCCCAAGGGGTTCGTTGTGGACGCCACAGGGCTTGATGTGCAGATCTGGCCCGGAAGCATGCCGCCGCTGGCATTCACTACACCCTTCAAGGAGACGGCTCTCCGTTTTGGTGGCACGCGGGACGAAGCTGAAGTTGTGCGCCTGTTGCAGCAGAATCCGACGGCGCCGCTCAATCTGAAAAGTTTTGATGTGCAGGATCCAGAGAGCCTGCTCTGGGTCGAGGCGATGGTCGCCAAACATGCGCCGGAACGGGCGGCATCACACAACGACACCGGCATCGACAACGGCAGGGGGGCTGCCAAGACGACGAACATCCTGCTGCGGTTTGCTGCAGGTTCGATCGAAGACGAAGAGGCCGAGAACCTGGCTGCCGCCTTTCAGCAGCCGCTGCTGGCGCCCGCGGCTCCGGCGTATGCCTGTGCTACGGGTGCCTTCGGTCACTTTCATCATGCCGGCGAGCCACAGTACGAACTGATCGATCGCGGCCTCGATGAGATCTTTGCCTCTGTGGCGCTGGCGCCGCAGGTGCGTGGCCGACTCTATGGCATGATGCGCTACGGCAATGCCGTGTGTTCACACTCTGCGGGTCCGGCGGTGGCGTGGGTGCACTATAAGGACGTCGATCCGGTACGGGCTCTGCGCCATGTCGGTCCGTACAACAACGAGACGAACGATCAGATCCTGGGTGCCTGGGGCAATTACCTGCGCACCGGCGACCGCAGCGCCTTCCGCTTTGCCAGCGCCTATGCCCGCTGCGTCGCCGACGTGTGCATCATCCACGCCCACGACGATCCCAAGCGGGTCGGTCTCATGCACTATCACAATGCCCATCAGTGGACGGGGGGACCCAGTCCATCCCACACGATGGTGGGCGGCATTCTGCTCGACTACTACCTCACCGGTGACCGACGGCAACTGGAGGTGGCGGTGGCGGCGGCCGACTGGGTCGTGCGCACGCAGGAGCCGGCGGGCATCCTGTCCTGTCGCGACGCGGCGCTGCACCGGGAGTACACGGGACCGCTGACGATCCTGCTTGACGTCTACCAGGCAACCTGGTGCGAGCAGTACGGTATCCTTGCCGAACGCTCCCTGAACTGGTTTTTGCAGGCCTTGCCGAGGCCCGGGTACTACCCCGTGAGCCTCTACACTCGGGGCCCGCGCGGCGACGAGGCAGTGGTCGAACCGGAGACACCACCCGTTGGACATGCACGCGACATGTATCCCCCCTTTGCTGCGGCCCTGCGCCTGTTTCCCAGCGAGCGGCTGCGGCAACACGTGCTCGCCGAAGCGCAGTACCTGTTGTGGGAGCACCTGACGGACAACTTCGTCACCGCCGATATGGCGCGGACGCTGTTGACGGATCGATCCCGGCTGTGGCCGGTGGATGACGAGTTCTACTGGACCCAGTGGGGTATCTCCGGCGACTTCGGTGCACAGGTGATGGCCCTGGCCTATGATATGACGGAAGATCCGATGTATGCCGCCTATTGCCAGCAACACCTGCAGGGGACCTTTGTGCGCCAGGCGGAACGCTGCCGCCATTTCGCCGACTGGCGCTTCACCTGGTTGTGTTTCGGGTCCTATGTACCGCGGCTGATGGATGTGGTGCGCCGCGCCCAGCAGCGGGATGCAGAGGCTCTCGCAGAAGCGCTGCAGAACTGGAAGGCGCAGCGGCGACAGCAGGGCCTGCCCGTATATGAGGGTCCCAATATCGATCTGCAAGTGGAGCGGATGGATGTGAACGGCAACATCCTGAGCCGTGACCCCGTCGATCTGCCACGTGAGGCACCGCCTCGACAAAGAGACCCCATCATTCATCTCGGCCGGCTGCCTGTGGCGGCAGCCGGTCCTACCCAAAACACCTGAGAGAATCCATGGCGCAGTGGAATGCAGTGGGTCGGCCCGCAACCGAGCTGGACACGCCTGTCCTGCTCGTCGACATGCCGACGCTGGAGAGCAACATCCAACGCATGGCGGCGACCATGGTGCACGAAGCCGGTGTGCAATGGCGCCCGCACATGAAGGGCATCAAGACCCCCGCCATTGCCCACATGATGCTGCGTGCCGGGGCCGTGGGCGTCACCTGCGCCAAGCTCGGAGAAGCAGAAGTCATGGCTGCTGGCGGTGTCCAAGACATCCTCGTCGCCAACCAGGTCGTGGGCGCACGCAAGATCGCGCGTCTGGTACATCTGCAACGCCAGGCGGATGTCGCCGTCGCCGTCGATGACTTCGACAATGTCGAACAGATCGATCGGGCCGCATGTGATCTCGGCGTGTGTGTGCGCCTGCTGGTGGAGGTGAATGCCGGCATGGACCGAGCCGGTGTCGAACCGGGGGCACCCTCGCTGGCGCTGGCCAGGCACATCGCCGGTCGTCAGGGCGTACGCTTCGCCGGCCTGACGGCCTGGGAGATGCTGGCCCTCCGCGTCACCGAGCCGGAGGCCAAGCGACGTGCCGTGGCGGCGGCACTGGATCCGGTCATGGAGACGGCGGCACAATGTCGCGCCGCAGGACTGCCGGTGGATATCATCAGCACGGGTGGCACCGGAACCTACTGGGTCAGCGCCTTTCATCCGGGCGTCACCGAGGTGCAGGCGGGCGGCGGCGTGTTCAGCGATCTCGTCTACCGCAATCAGTACGGTCTCGACCTGCCGTGTGCGATGACCGTGCTGTCGACGGTGACGAGCCGACCCACGCCGACACGGATCATCTGTGATGCCGGCAAAAAAACCATGAGCGCCGACTCAGAGACGCCGCAGTTGCTCGATGTGGGACCGGTGCGGGCGTCGTCGTTCTCCGCCGAGCATGGCAAGATCGAACTGGAGAATGCCACCGAGTCGCCGCGTGTTGCCGAATTGCTGCGCTTTGTGCCCGGGTGTGTCGACACCACAGTGGTGTTGCACGACGAGATCTACGGCGTGCGTGATGGCATCGTCGAGACGGTCTGGCCGCTGTTGGCGCGCGGGCGACTGCAGTAGGTGGCGTGACGGCAGATCTGATGACCGCAGATATTCTCGACAATGGCTTGGTGCAGCTGGAGTTGGCCGAGTCCTCTCATGCAGATGGCAATGAGTACTGGCTGGCGGCGATCGCAGTGACGTCGCCAACAGGCTGGCGTCCATTGCTTGAGGCGTCGTCCGCACGGGAGTTCACCACTTCCCTTGGCGCGATCCCGGCGCGGCAACGCAAGATCCAGCGCCGCGACGACGGCGGCTTCGAAGTGTGGATGGCCGGCGAGGGCGATGGCTGGAGGGCCTGGGAAACCATCACCGTGGCCAGCGGCGAGCCCTGGGTGCGCCGCACCCAGACCTACCGTTTCCTGCGTCCCTGTGAGGTGGCCATTTGCCCCGGTTTCCGCCTCATGGCTCCAGAGACAGCGACCTACACCTATGGCCTGCGGGCCCACGAGGTGCCTGCGACGCAGGCGCCGGCCTGCCGACTTCCCGTCGACTGGGCCCTGCCCTTCCCGTTCCACGTCTGGCACGACGATGAGGTCGTGGCCCTGTATGGCCTGGACAAGCGCACCTGTGCCGGCACGCTGGACTGCGCTGGTGCCGCAGCCGATGGCAGCCTGGAGATCGGCGTGTATTACCCGGACACGGGCCCACGGCCAACCATCCTCTATCGCGGCCCGGGGCAGCCGGATCTCATCACGATGGACACCGGCGATGAAGTGACCCTCACCGAGGTTATCGGCGCCACGCGCCTGGGACCCGGTCAGGTGGCCCTGCTGGAGGCCGAACGCCTGGCCGCTTCCCTGCTGTTGTGTGAGCCACAGGTCCGGCCCGATCTGGCACAAGTGGCTCGGGGCATCGCTGCTTTCTACGACCACTGCGAGCTCTGGGAGCCGGACGCCCTCGGACAGGGACGCGGCTGGTTTTCCAACATGTGGGTCCACACCCAGACTGGCCCGGCCCGCAAGCGAGGCGAAATGAGTGGGTATTTCGATCTGGGCTGGGGCGAGGGCATTGCCGTTGAGATGTGGCAGGGCGCCGTGCGCTACTGGCAGCGCACCGGGGATGCGGGCCTGCTGCCATACGTGACCGAAATGAGCCGGAGTCTGCACTTGTTCCGCCGCGGTGACGGTCCCGACGCTCCGTACTTCGATCGCTCCGACGGTACTCGCTTCGGCGACTTCCTCCTCGACCATCAACCGGGCAGCCGCATCTGGACGCACTGCCTGGGCCATACTGGCAGTCAACTCCTGCAACTCTACCAGCGTGCGCCCGACTATCCCGCACCGGCCGCCCGGCAGGCCTGGCTCGACGCCGCCACCTCCATGGCCGGTTTCCTCGCCCGGCATCAAGGCGCTGACGGCGATGTGCAGGATCTCTTCGATGAAGAGAACCGTGAGTTGAACAGCAAGTCCCACCGCATCACCGCCCGGGTCGTGGTCTGCAGCCTGTGGACCCGACTGGGTGCCATCACCGGCGACGACACCTGGCTCGAGCGCGCCCTGGCCCTCGCCCGCGCCGTGGCCCCGGAGATCGCCCGGTTCGAGTACTACAATCAGATGGTGGATGCCAGGCCGCAGGCGGCGGAATGCACCGACGGCGAAGCCGCCTGGTACGCCCTGGAGGGTCTGGAGCCTCTGTACGCTGCCACGGGCGATGCCGATGTGCTGACCTCGTGTCGTCAGGCGACCGCCTTTGGTCTGGCCTGGACCTACTTCTACGACCTGCCCAACGCCCACCGGGGCGTGGCCCGGGGTGGCCAGGCGTGCCGCATGAACGACTTCCCCCTGCTCTACCCCATCGGCCCGGCCAAGGCTATCGGCCCCCTGCTGGGCCTGGCCCGCGCCACGGGGGATCGGTTCTTCGAGCAGATGGCCGGCGAGATGGCGAGTTTCATCGGCCACTGGCAGATCGATGCCGCCGGGAAGCCCTGGCACGGGGCCATCATCCACGCTCTGGGTCAGTATTCGGGACAGCATTGGGGTCCTGATCTGGCAGGCCAGGTGGATACAGGCATGGCCACCGGGAACGGTCTCGCCGCAATCGAGGCCTGGCTCGAGCACGAGGGCACCCAGCTGAGGTAGTCTGAGGCTGCCTGCTCAGCAGCAGCGCCGTAGTGCCGTCCGCCCACGGCGTCTTCAAGGTAAACTCCAGCGTCTGTGCATGGATGAACCGCAGTCGACCCGAGGCCACCGGGGTACGAACGACGTACCGGCACAGCTGTTCCAGGCGACGCCGGTCCGTGGCCCCTTCAAAGTGATCGGCCAACGCGAGAAGTCGTCGAATCCCACTCGAGGCTCGCCTTCAGAGACCATCGTGAACCATCCTACAATCGGTTCTCCATTGTCATCGATAGGCGTGAGCATTCCTCCCTTGTTTATGCACAGCACTCCTGGTGCATGTGCGTCAGACTTCGTTGCGGATAGAAGCAACAGCAGCAGGATGCAGCCGAGTGGAGTGAGGGGGCCAACGGCACAGTCTTGATCCATCCACCCGACACAAAAAAAGGGGCGACAACCACGGTCGTCGCCCCTTGAATTCTTCACCGACCTGTGGTGGTCGGCTACTCGAGCTCGAACTCCTTGAATACCGTGAGTCGGAAGCCCAACTCCGTGTTTGGGGCGAAGGCACCGGAGGCCATGCTCCCGAAGAAGCCCGCGTTCGCTTTCAACCCGTCCCCTAAGGTGACGTCCACGTTGGGGCCGGCCAAGACGCTGAGGTATTCACCGGCGTCGTCCGTATTGGTGGTCACATCGATGTCCAAGTAGGCGATGGCCTGCTTATGGACCTGGCGCGACCCTCGCAGCTGCAAGGCGATGGCGATGCCCACCGGCGCGTACGCGTCCAGCAGGCCGATATGCAGCTGCGAATCGAGGTCGAACTCGGGGAAGGTCTGCGTGTTCAACACGCCCAGGGACACGCCAATCTCCTCAGCCTCGTTCAGCGGCGTCAGGCTGAGGGTGACGGCTGTGTCCTCGCGCCAACCGTACTTGGCACCGAGGACAAGGGACGAGAAACTGTCGGCCCCGTCGTTGAGGAACCCGAAGGTGGCGCGGGCGCCGACCTCGATCCCGTCCTGGACC
>CALFPI010000468.1 GCA_937919035.1 uncultured Gemmatimonadaceae bacterium | reverse complement strand
ATCATGTCGCCGGCATGCAGGACGGAACGCACCTCGACAGTGCCGTCCACCATCTCGCCCAGACGCAGCCAGCGCAACAGCGCCCGGCCATGCGACACGACGAAGGCCCCCTGCAACTGTCCCTGGGTGACGATCGCCTCCTGCGGCAATCGCAGGCTGGACCGGACGCCGGTCTCATAGGTGAGGTGGGCAAAACGCCCCGCCTGCAGTTCACCGCCGGCAGCCAGCAGCACCTGAACCTGGAACATACGGCGCGCCGCCTCGTCGGCGACGACGGAATGCACGGTGCCGGTTACGGTTGTTGTGCCACAGTCGATGCGGACGGCGTCACCGGCGCCCACTTGGGACACGTCACTTTCGGGAATCGATGTCACCACACGGACGCTATCGGTGCGCTCGACGACGAGTACGGGCCTTGCGGGGTTCGTCAGATCACCGACATCTGCCAGACGACGGACAACAATGCCGGAAAACGGTGCTCGCAGGAAACCATAGCTGCGCTGTGCCGCCGCGTTTTCGACGGCTCGCCGGGCGGCATCCACCGCTGCTACGGCCCGTTCGCGGGTCGCCACAGCGCGATCGCGAGCCTGCTCCGGCAGCGCTTGCTGCGCATGCAGGACTTCGGCCCGCTCCGCCTCGATGACGGCCAGATCCAAGCTGGTGCCGGCCTCGTTGAGGCCGGCCTGAGCCTGAGCCACAGCGGCGTTGAGGCCGTCGACATCGATTCGTGCCAACAGCTGGTCGGCTTCGACCCTGTCCCCCTCGCGCACAGTGATCTGCGTGAGCCGGCCTGCCAGCGGGGTTGCGATCTCGGCGCGCTCCAGGGCGAGCACGGTACCGGGCGTTCGGTGGATGATGGCTGCCTGCTGCGGTTGGACGACGTGCAAGCGCACGGATATCGGGCTCTCCGCTGCAGCTGTCTGGACAACATCGCTGGCACAGGATGTCAGGGCCCACAGGGCGGCACCCAACAGAAGAGCCGTCATGCGGACTCTCCTGCGACGGGGCAACCGACACCGACACGACGCAGAATCATTTCCAGCGGACAGAAACCGGTGAGGGAGGACTGCAGCAGATTGAAGCCGACAAAGGTGGTGAACAACAGATACCACGGGCTGACCCACCAGCCCAGGGCAAGACTGGCGAGAATGAAGATCCCGGCAAACATGCGGATGACGCGTTCCATAGACATGAGTTTCTCCTTTACTTGTTCAATTCTGTGACCGGCATAGAGCCGGCAGCGAAAATCAGATGGGCCATTCCAAGGTGTACGTCGTGCAGGGCCTGAAGGTGCCGCAAACGGGCGCTGCGCCAGGCGACCTCGGCGTCGAGCCGGTTGCTGACGGAACTGATGCCCTGGCTCGACTCCGCCTGGACAACGCGCAATTGTTCGTCTGCATGACGCACGGCGGCCCTGGCGACTGCAACACGCTGGTTGGCCGCCAGCAGGGCGCGTTGCGCCTGGCGGATCTCACGCTCGACGCGGGCAGTGAGCCAGCGTTCTTCGGCGTCGAGACGGCGCACCTGCGCCCGCGCAGCATCGGTGGCGCCGCGCACGGCAAATCCGGAAAACAGATCCCAGCGCAAGGCGGCGCCCGCCATCCAGGACGTGCCATCGGCCCCAAAGGGCGTGCGTGCGTCAGCGGCGACACGGGCGAAGGCGCCGATTTGCGGCAGGGATGCGGCCCGCGCAGCCCGCGCCTGATGATCGGCCGCCGTCCGCTGCCAGCGCAGCGCCTGTACGTCAGGGCGGACGCCATCAACAGCGATCTGCGGGGTCTCTTCCTGCCAGGTAAGACTGTCGGTGGTTGTCACACTCGTGCCGGCGTCACAGCCGAGGATCAGCGTCAGTGCATCGGCGGCCTCCATGACATGGGCCTCGGCGTCGATGTGGTAGGACTCCAGTTCGGCAACGCGTAGTTCGGTGGCCAGGCGGTCACTGCGGGACACGGTCCCGGCGCGCCAACCGGCCTCGGCTTCGGCGGCGTGCTGCCGGGCTGCTCCCAGTGCAGCACGGGCGACGTCACCCGCCTGCCGCGCCAGGGCAAGGCCCCAGTATGCCGCTGCCGCCTGCAGGCGCACTTGTTCCCGGGTCCGCCCCGCCATCGCGGCCGCCGCCGCTTCGGCGGCACGGGCAGCGCGGCGCGTGTGCAGGCTGGCGCCGCTGGTGAACAGGGGCTGGCTGATCTCAAGGACTGTGCGAGCGCCGGAGAGTGCCTCAGGCCGGTTGAGTTGGTCCAGGGCAAAATCAGCTGCGGTGAAGCGCTCCTGGCGCAGGCGCGTGCCGAAGGCGGCAACGGGGTCATCGCCGCGCACGACTTCCTCCACAAACGAGATCGTCGGCAGGTGCCCGGCGCGCGTTTGCCGCCGGTGGGCGGCCGCCTCGTCCACGGCTGTCGCCGAGATCGCCACGGCATAAGCATGTGTCTCTGCTCGCGCCATCGCCTCCGAGAAGTTCAGGATCAGGTGCTGGGCGTCGGCGTGAACGGCCTGCATCACAGCTGTGGCGAAGCATATCAAAGTCTTGTTCACAGTTTCTCCGAGTGTTGCGTGCGGCCTTGCGAGTGGCAGCATCCGTATTCGTCCTGTATGCAATGCAACATTCATGCCCGAGTTGTAGGAGCATGCATAACGTATTCATTGTAAACGGGTTATGATATTAAGTATGATTTCTGAAGAAATTGATGCAACATAACGATACAACATAACGATGCAACTTTCTGTTTCTCCGTTCGTCACGCGTTGCCGACGCAGCGGCCCCTGAGTTGAGCCAAGGGTAGCGACGCACAGCTGGTAGCCCCGCAGGGGCGAAGTTGCGTTGCCTCCCGGGACACAGCAGTTTCCGCCCACAACGAGGCCGTTGCTGCATTCTGGCGTCCAACACCTGAGAGCGACCAAGATGATGAGCGAACGTGATGAAGCCCTGGAGTATCACAGTCAGTTCCCTCCGGGCAAGCTGCAGGTGGTGCCGACCAAGCCTTTCCTGACCCAGCGGGATCTGTCCCTGGCCTACTCTCCCGGGGTCGCCATTCCCTGCCTGGAAATTCAGAAGGATCCGGAGACGGCCCGCATGTACACGGCTCGGGGCAACCTCGTGGGTGTGGTAACCAATGGTACGGCCGTGCTGGGTCTGGGGAACATCGGCGCCCTGGCGGGGAAACCGGTGATGGAGGGCAAGGCGATCCTGTTCAAGCGCTTTGCTGACGTTGACGCCTTCGATATCGAGCTGGATACGGAGGATGTGGACGAGATTGTCCGCGCCGTGCAGCTCATGGAACCCACCTTCGGCGCGATCAATCTGGAGGATATCGGTGCACCGGCATGCTTCATCATCGAACAGAAGC
>CALFPI010000467.1 GCA_937919035.1 uncultured Gemmatimonadaceae bacterium | reverse complement strand
CGGGACTGCTCGCCGTCGCCATGGATCATCGGCGCCACGCCGTCGAGCATCAAGCGGGCGAAAATGGAGATAACGCCGCTGTACGGGCTTGCTGGATCCTGGCGGGGTCCGAAAATATTGAAGTAGCGCAGGCAGATCGTTTCGAGACCGTATACGTGCGACCAGACGCGGCAGTAGTGTTCGCCGGCGATCTTGGACAGCCCGTAAGGTGAGATGGGCAGAGCCGGCATGTCTTCGCGCTTGGGCACGGTCGGATCCGTCCCGTAAGCAGCGGCGGAGGCAGCAAATACTACACGTCGCACGCCGGCATGGCGTGCCGCCTCCAGTAGCCGCAGAGTGCCGACGACGTTGACTTCCTGTTCATCGAGAGGGTGTTCGACGGAATACTGCACCGAGGCGATGGCGGCGTGGTGCAGGATCAGTTCAGCATCCTCTACGGCGTGCGCCGCGGTGGAGGGATCACGCAGGTCCCCAACCATGAGGTCCACATCCACATCGCCGAGATTGCTGCGCTTGCCACTGGAGAGGTTGTCGAGCGCACGGACTTCATGCCCGTCTGCGACCAGTCGCCGACAGAGATGGGAGCCGATGAAACCGGCGCCTCCGGTTACCAGAACACGTGCCACGTTGATTGCTTTCCTGAATGGGTTCGAATCTTCGAAACGTTTTGTGACAGTTCGCCTTGCGCTCTGCAGTCCTGTTGCTTGCCAGAGGGGCAGTCGGGATATTATACGACCTCGGCGCAGCCCTCACCTTCCTCATCTCGGAGTTCGGCCATGTCTAACCCCCTCGTTGACCTCGGCCCCCTGGGTCAGAGCGTCTGGTACGACAGCATCAGCCGCAGCCTTATCGAGAGTGGCGATCTGGCGCGCCTGATCTCCGAAGATGGCTTGCGGGGCATGACGTCAAACCCCGCGATCTTCGAAAAGGCCATCTCCGGATCACAGGACTATGCCGCCGATCTGCATCGACATGCCGCCGCCGGCCTGACGCCGCTGCAGATCTACGAGGCTCTGGCCATTGGTGACATTCAGGCCGCCGCCGATGTGCTGCGCCCCGTATTCGATGCTTCGAAGGGGGCCGACGGTTACGTGTCGCTGGAGGTGTCACCCTATCTGGCAGATGACACGCAGGGGACGATCGACGAAGCCCTGCGGCTGGCGGCCGATGTCGACCGCCCCAACCTGATGATCAAGGTGCCGGGTACGCCGGCGGGTGTGCCGGCGATCGAAGCGCTGATCGGCAAAGGGCTGAACATCAACGTCACCCTGCTGTTTTCCCAGGACAACTACGCCGCCGTCGCTGAGGCCTACATCTCCGGCCTTGAGGCACTGGCCGTCGCCGGCGGAGATGTACACCGCGTCGCCAGCGTCGCCAGCTTCTTCGTCAGCCGTATCGATGTACTTGTCGACTCCATCCTGGCAGAGAAACTGCAGGAAGAGACGGATGCGACGCGGCGCGCTGCTTTCGAGGACCTGCTGGGCAAAGTCGCCATTGCCAATGCCAAACTTGCCTATCAGTATTTCAAACAGCTGTGCGCCGGGGATCGCTGGCAATCGCTGGCCAGCAAGGGCGCCCGTGTGCAACGGTTGCTGTGGGCCAGTACCGGCGTCAAGAATCCGGACTACCGCGATGTGCTCTACGTGGAACAGCTCATTGGTCCGGATACGGTCAATACTGTGCCGGTGGCAACATTTGCCGCATTTCGCGACCATGGCGTGGCTGCTGCCACCCTCGAACTGGATGTCGACGACGCCCAACGGGTGATGACCGGTCTCGTCAACGCAGGTGTCTCCATGAAGGACATCACCGACAAACTGCAGGCGGACGCCGTGCGGCTCTTCGTTGAGCCCTTTGACAAACTTCTGGCCGCAATTGAGAGTCAGTCCGCAACGCAGTCGGGTCGGGGGTAAGTCCGGTGACGGAGTCGTTTCTCGCAGCCGGTCGGGTTCCGGATCCGTGCGTGCTCGTGATCTTCGGTGCCTCCGGTGATCTGACGCGTCGAAAACTGGTACCAGCGATCTGGCACCTGCAACAACAGGGGCGTCTGCCCGAACAATTTGCCCTGGTGGGCGTCGCCCGTTCCGAGATGAGTACCGACGAGTTCCGGCAACGCATGCGCGAGGCTCTGGACGAGTTTGTTGGCGCCAGCGGCGAACAGGTCGACCAGTTCCTCGCTCGCATCAGCTACGTCAGCGGCGACCCGGGAGATGCAGGATTCTACCAGCGTCTGGGCCAACAACTGCAGCACCTTGATGACGAGTTCGGCACGGCGGGCAATCGCTGTTTCTACTGTTCGGTGCCCCCCCAGGTCTATCTGACGATCATCGAACAGATCGGCATCGCCGGACTCAACCAGGAAGGCCAAGGCAAACCCGGCTGGGTTCGGATCATCGTGGAAAAACCTTTTGGCCACGATCTCGATTCAGCCCGCGCCCTCAACCGGTCCATCCACGCCGTGTTTTCTGAGCACCAGATCTTTCGGATCGACCACTACCTGGGCAAGGAGACGGTGCAGAACATCCTCGTTTTCCGCCTGGCCAATTCCATGTTCGAACCTCTGTGGAACCGGCGCTACGTGGATCATGTGCAGATCACGGCAGCCGAAACCGTTGGTGTGGAACATCGCGCCGGTTACTACGACAGTTCCGGGGCCCTGCGCGATATGATCCAGAATCATCTGTTGCAGGTGATGTGTGTCGTGGCCATGGAGCCCCCTTCGGCCTTCGACGCCGAGTCCGTACGACTGGAAAAACTCAAGGTCCTCAAGGCTGTGCGACCAATCAGCGTCGGCCAGGTCGATCGCTTTGCCGTACGCGGTCAGTACGCTGCAGGTGACTATGATGGCACGGCGGTTCAGGGCTACCGCCAGGAAGAGGATGTGCCCGCCAATTCACGCACCGAGACCTTTGCCGCCATCGAGTTCACCCTCGACAACTGGCGCTGGCAGGGCGTGCCGTTCTATGTGCGCACCGGCAAACGTATGCCCCACAGGGCCAGTTCCATCACGATGCAGTTCAAGCAGGCACCCCATCTGATCTTCGCCGGTGGCAACGATCTTCGGCCGAGCACGCTGACGATCCGCATCCAGCCCGACGAAGGCATCGCGCTGTCCTTCAGCGGCAAGATCCCGGGTCCCGATGTCAATCTTGGGACTGTGGAGATGGACTTCAACTACCAGGACGCCTTTGGCGGGCGGAGCCCGGAGGCTTACGAGACCCTGTTGCTCGACTGCCTACTCGGAGACGCTACCCTGTTTGCCGACGCCGGCTGGATCGAAAAGTCGTGGGAGTTGCTGATGCCCGTCCTGGAAGCCTGGAATGCCACGTCTGCAACGCGTGTGCCCACGTATCGCGCCGGCACATGGGGACCGAAGGAGGCGGACGATCTCTTTGATCGCGACTGGAGAGGATGGGCATGCCCCTGATCCTTGCCAGCGATGTGGGCGGTACAAAGTCCTATCTGGGTCTTTTCCGTGCTGATGGGGATACTCTGGAACCTGTCGCCATCGAACGATATGTCTCGACGGAGTACGCCGGCGCCGCCGAACTGCTGACGACCTTCGTCGATCACTGTCGCCAGCGTCCTGATCGTGTCGTGCTCGGTGTACCCGGGCCGGTGCGGCACACGCCGGTCCTGCCCGTCAATCTGCCCTGGAGCATCGACCCGGTGCAGATTGCCGCCGCTCTCGACATGGAGCGGGTCTTTTTGCTCAATGATCTCGAGGCGGCAGCCTACGGCACACTCGCCCTGACCGACGATGACGTCATCGAGATCAACCGCGGCGAGGCGGATCCGCTGGGAGCCAAGGCGATTATCGCCGCCGGCACCGGTCTGGGCGAAGCGGGCCTGGCCTGGGCCGATGGGCATTACGTGGCAGTGCCGTCCGAAGGGGGCCACGCCTCCTTCGCCCCCGGCACGGAACTCGAGGGCGAACTGTGGCGCTGGTTGTTCGAACGCCACGGACATGTCAGCTGGGAACGTGTCGTTTCGGGCATGGGTCTGGTGAACATCTACGAATTCCTGCGTGATGACCGCGGGGCCGGCGATGCCGACGTCGAGCCGGACTGGTTGCGGGACAGGCTCGCAGAGCAGGGCGCGCGGGCCCGCATCATTTCGTCGGCCGCCAGAGAAGAGGGTGTACCCCTTGCCAAAGAGGCACTGTCACTGTTTGTCTCGTTGTACGGCGCTGAAGCAGGCAACCTGGCGCTGAAAATGCTGGCTACGGGAGGTGTGTACATCGGTGGTGGGATCGCTCCGCAGATCATCAGCGAACTCACGGACGGCGCCTTCATGGACGCCTTTTCCGAAAAGGGAAGGGTGTCGGATGTGCTGCGTCGGATTCCTGTTCACGTCATCAAGAACGACAAGACCGCGCTGCTGGGGGCCGCTTACTTCGGTGCTCACATGGCGCAGAACCCGTAATACAAGAGAAAGAAGCCTGAGTCACCATGAAGCGTCGCATCAAGGAAATTCTCAGCTGGTATGGCAGTGACAATCCCGGAACCCTCACCAACCTGGCGCGGATTCTCAACCACGGCAAACTCGGTGGCACAGGAAAGCTCGTCATCCTGCCGGTAGACCAGGGCGTTGAGCATGGTCCGGGACGCACATACGTGCCGAATCCGCCATCCTTCGATCCACGGTATCATTTTGAACTGGCAATCGAGGCCGGACTCAACGCCTATGCCGCACCACTCGGCTTTCTCGAGGCAGCCGCCCGGGATTATGCCGGCGATCTGCCGCTGATCCTGAAGCTGAACAACCGCGAGAATCTGAGCTCCGACAAGGACCCGCTGCAAGCTGTGACCGGTTCGGTCGAGGCTGCCCTGCGCCTCGGATGCGCCGCCATTGGCTACACGGTGTACCCCGGTTCCCTGCAGCGCGTGTCGATGTATGAAAGGCTGCAGGCCCTCACGGAAGAGGCCAAGCGTCACGGCCTCGTCGTCGTCGTCTGGTCCTATCCTCGTGGGACCGATATCAGCAAGGATGGCGAAACCGCGCTCGACGTGTCGGCCTACGCCGCACAGATCGCGGCACAGTTGGGCGCGCACATTCTCAAGGTGAAACCCCCCGCCGACTGTGTTGAGCAGGCGGAAGCCAAGAAGGTCTATGAGAAAGCCGGGTTGCAGACTGCGACCTTGGCGCAGCGTATCGAGCACGTCATGAACAGCGCCTTTGATGGCCGCCGCATCACAATCTTTTCCGGGGGCGCCGCCCGGGGGACCGACGAGGTACTCGAGGAGATCCGTGGCATTCGTGATGGTGGTGGTTTTGGTTCCATCATGGGACGCAATGCCTTCCAGCGCGAGCGGACGGAAGCGCTGGCGTTGCTTGATCAGGTCGTCAAGGTCTATCAGGGCAAACTCTAGCGATGACTGCTGATACCGCAGCGCCGCCGCCGTCGCCAGCCCTCATCGAGAAGGCGAAACGGATTCGCGTTCTGCTCACCGATGTGGACGGCGTGTGGACCGATGGCAGGTTGTTCTACTTCCCCGGCCCAAATGGCGACCTCATAGAGACCAAAGGCAGTACCGCCATCGATGGCATGGCGCTGCGCTGGTGGCACGCCGCCGGCCACGTCAGTGGCGTCATCAGTGGTCGCGACGCACCGGGCATCACCCACCGATGTCAGATGCTGGGTGTATCCCATATCTTTCAGGGCCACCTCGACAAGATCGAGCCCTGGGAAAAGATCTGTGCCGCAGCCGGTGTGCAGGATGATGAGGTCTGCTACATGGGCGACGATCTGCCGGACTCACCGCTGCTGCGGCGTGCCGGCCTTGGTGTGGCAGTGGCGAATGCGCGCCGGGAGGTAAAATCCGTGGCCGACTATGTGACGGTGACACCCGGGGGGCAGGGCGCCCTGCGTGAAGTAATCGAGTTGATTATGCAGGCCCGGGGTGAATGGGACGCGGTGCTGGAGAAATACGGCCTGCTCGGGTAGTGTTTGTGTTGCCACAGCACGGCAACAAGCGGACGGGAGTTGTAGCGGCTCTCGTCCGCTTTTTCATTTCTTCGGCCAACCTGGATTGAGCGGAACCATATGACCCGGACACAAAGATCATCGCGGCGGGCCGGGTATTTCTGTTACGCCACGGTCCTCATGTTGGCCAGCAGTTGTGGCTCGGAGGGTGACAACAACTCCGGACCCGTTGGCAACGAGGCCCAGGACACGGTCGAGACGGGCATGCCGACAGTGGATGACCCGGCCGCCACGGAAACTGCCGTTGACATTACCAACGCGATCCTTGCAGGCGTCAGCAGTGATTGCGCCGACTACGCCGACACCTACGTATCCACCGTGACCGACGTCAATCGCAACATGGGCTTCGGCGGCGACCTGCGTGTTACGATCACGGATGACCACTGCGTTTTCCGTTCCAATGCCATTCCCAACCATGATTTTAATGACGGGGATCACTCCTTCGTCACGGCGACGACGACGCAGTCTGTTACCTATCAGGTACCGCGGACCCCGGTGGTCGCCGGTGCTCCCACGGCCCTGAGTCTGCGCACGGACAACGCCATCTTTCTCAACGGCGTCAAGCTGGACCTGCTTGCCGCCGGGTGTTTCGGCGTTGGCGATGGCAGGATCGGCTGCTTCGAGATGGGTGCCCCTTTCCGCTACGATCCCATGGCGGCGACGGCCAATTTCGGTACCGACAGCCACAACGCACACACCCAACCGGACGGCACCTATCACTACCACGGCAATCCCAACGCCATGTTCGCCAAGGATGGTTCGGCGTCACCGGTGATCGGTTTCGCCGCCGACGGCTTTCCCGTGTATGGCACCTACATCCGCGATGGCGACGGCGTGCGCAAAGTCACCTCGAGTTACGCCGTGCGTAGTGGCAGTCGGCAGGCGGCGCGAGGCATCGATCCCGGCGGCCCTTTTGATGGCACCTTCGTCGACGATTATGAATACATCGAGGGCTCGGGCGACCTCGATGCGTGCAACGGCATGACCGTTGAGGGTGCGTATGGGTACTACGTTACCGACGCCTACCCCTGGGTACTGGGTTGCTTGAAAGGCACACCCGACCCGTCTTTCGACAAGTGAGCAACAGCATGTCTGAACAACAGGAACTGTTAGAGTTGAGCCAGCGGTTGATCAACTGCATTGTGGCAGGAGATTGGCAGACGTACGAGTCCCTCTGTGATCCCGAACTCACGGCATTCGAGCCGGAGGCGCTGGGGCATCAGGTGGCGGGCCTGCCGTTTCATCGCTTCTACTTTGAACTGGGTGCTTCATCGGGCGCAAAAAACGCAACGATGATTGCGCCGCAGGTACGGATGCTGGGAGCCGACGCGGCGTTGATTACCTACGTTCGCCTGACACAGCAGCAGACACAGACAGGTCCGGTAAGCCGACAGTGTGAAGAGACCCGCGTCTGGCAGCGCCGGGACGGTCGCTGGTGGCATGTCCACTTCCATCGCTCGATCAACGCCTGAGACGGCCCTAGAGCTGGCCGATCAGCCCCGGGCCAGAGCAGCCGTCGCCAATTCGCGGACGTAGTGGTTGCTGTCACGCTCTGCTGCCTGCAGCGCCACCTTGTCGCCGCCGGCCATCTTGGCCAGGGCCAGCGCCGCGTTGTGGCGCACGGCGTCATCGGGATCGGACAGGCACACGGCCAGCGCTTCTCTGGCCTTGCCAGCTGTGGGGCCGATGTTGCCCAGGGCTTCGACGGCGTTGCGGCGCACCCACTCGGATGGATCCGTCAGGCTGGTCGTGAGAGCCTGCACGCCCACTTCGGTGTACAGCCCGATGTCTCCAAGCACGTCGGCAGCACTGGCCCGCAACCACCAGATCTCCTCTGCCAACAGCTTCGTGAGCGCCGGCACGGCGGCAACCCCGGCAACTGTCAGCCCATAGGCGGCATCAAACTGCACGGGGTTGGTATGTGCACGTTCGATATTCTGCTGCACGCGCTGCTGGCCCTCCAGACGCAGTGCAGCGAGCAGAGCTTCCACGCCTGACAGGCCCATGCTGCCCAGGCGGTAGGCGGCCCGGTGGCGCTCGCTCTCGGCGCTGCTGCCCAGACCGACAACCAGACCATCGGCCAGACCGACAACCAGACCATCGGCCAGACCATCGGCCAGACCATCGGCCAGACCATCGGCCAGACCATCAACCGGGCCGGACGCGCGTACCGCGGGTCCGCCGGCGACAGCAGCGGCACCACACATCCAGTCCCACACGGTGGCGCCCGGGACATCATCGGCTTCGCTTGTCGACGCCCAGGGAGTGCCGTCGTGGCACCACGAGGGCTCGCGTGGCTCAGACATGCGCGTGAAGAGTAACTTTACCATGAAGCGATCCTGCACGCCGACGTTGGCCATGGCTCGATGCCACAGGTCATAGTGCACGATCGTTACCGTTCCTGCGCGGCCGTGCAGGGGCAACTCGTCAGAACTGACGGGCCGATCACCCAGGGTCAGATATTGCCTCGCCGGAACGATCGCTGATGGTCCACGGTTGGCATCCACATCCTGCGGGTAGTAGAACGCCATCAACCACCGGCACCGATGATGCCGCACATTCTGGTCGGCCTCATAGCTGTCCTGATGCATGCGCTGCCCGTCACTGCCGGCGGGATTCAGATGACAATGCCGGTGTGGGTGCAACAGATAGTTCGAACCCAACAGGCTCGTCAGCGCACCGTGCACACGGGGATGTGTCAGCACCTGGTGCAGGTCCGGCACGAGGGGCAGGATGTCGTTTCCTGGGTTTCCTTCGGTGGCAAACAGGCGCTCGATCTGCCCGTGCAGGTGTGTATGGAAAGCGGCGGGCAAACCGGCGTCGACCGTCAGGTACCCAGAGCGCAGAAACGCCTGCACCTGGCGGTCGTTGAGCAGGATCGGAGCGTAGGCAGCCTCTGTCATCGTGCCTGATCCTCGGACTCGGGGGCCCCGGGCCGCATGCGCCCCAGCACGTGCAGCAGACGATCGTCAGCCGACTGCAGGTGCGTCTCAGCCACCGGCACGCGGTTCATCCAGCCGAATCGGCAATAGGCCCAGTCCGCGGCATATTGGGATTGCAGCAGATACCGGGTGCGCGTCGATGTGTTGGGTGCACCGCGATGCCAGCACTGCGGATCCTGCAGGTAGATGTCTCCCGCCTTGCAGAACACGGACACCGGCCCCTGTCCCGCAAACTCGGGGCGATTCTGCTCGTTCGGATGGCGTCCGGAGAAGTGGCTGCCCGGGACATATTGCGTCGGCCCCTGTTCGATCGTGTCGATGTCGCTGAGTGCCATCTGGATCGTCAGCCACAGGACCGGGGGCCGGGCGCGCGCGTCGTGCCGAGGTATGTCATCGGGCAGAGGAAATTGCAGGGCGCCGTCCACGTGCCACTGCTCGATGGCGACACCAGAATTATTGCGCAGCACATTCTGCCCGCAGAAGCGACAGCCCTTGCCGACAATGGCCTCCGCCAGGCTCAGGATCGGTTCACGCGTGAGCATGTCGGCAAAGAGAGGATCCAGCTCGATCGTATTGCGCAGAATGAAGGGGACCTGCTCCCCTGTGGCCGACAGGTGTCGCTGCGCGTAGTGGGGATCGTGGCGCTCCGGATTGACCCGCGCCTGTAGTGCGACGTCATCGAGAAGTTCGTCGGTCCTGGCTTTCAGTGCCTCGATCTCGTGTGGCTCAAGGATCCCCGGGATGTGGACGAATCCGTCCCGGTAGAAAGCATCGACGATCTGTTCGGTGTCAGAGCGATTGGGCATAGCCTCATCCTGGCTGCATGGGTTGGTGGACTGGCGTTCGGCACGGGCCTTCTGTACCACCTCCGCGTCAGACCGCGTTCAGCACCTGACGCAGGCGCCGGCCCACAAGTTCGGCCTCACCCTCCTTCAGACACAGGGGCCCGAAGGCGACGACGCCATCCCGGTGGTAGGTCGGATTCGCCGCGATGCCCGGCGACCCGTCCTGCAGTTCGCGGACGACGTCCAGCGCCGATTTGCCGATAACATCCTCGTCGAGCTGTACATGCACGGCGGGGATCGCCGATCGTTTCGGATCGTTGCGCAGTTCCACAACAGCGCCATCGATCACCCCCGTCGCTTGCACCAGTGCCTCCATGTGGGCCAGCCACCGGGCAAAGCGGGCGGCGTCACCTTCGGCGATAAAAAGCTCCAGCGCCGTCAGCAGGCCAATGATCTCTTCCTTGCCGACTTTGCACGGCCTGCCGATCCCGTGATGTGGCGCCCCGGGCAGGTTGCTCTTGTCGATCAGGCCGGCAGGCGGGCTCCACTGCTCCCACAGAATATCGAGATCGAGATGCTGCAATGCCGCCGCCTCGATCAGGTGTCGGCGGCCGGCAAGGATACCACTCGCCTGCGGTCCGGCAATGGTCTTGCCGCCGGAAAAGCAGACCAGATCCGCCCCTTCGGCGATGAAGCGCTTGAGATTGCTCGCCGGTGGCAACTGCCCGGCGGCGTCGACGATGACCGGTACACCGGCGGCATGCGCGACCTCAACGACGGCGACCAGATCCGGTTGTGTGTGTGCGTAGGCTACGTAGAAGAGGGCCGCTGTGTTCTCGTCGATCGCCGCAGCGTACTCCCAGGGCTCGGCGTCGCGCACGCCGGCACCGGAGTAACGGTCGGCGATGCCGACCTCCACCAGTTCAATACCAACGGAGCGCACGGCGTGGTCGTAGAAATTTCGGTGGCTGCGCGCCATGACGACGCGGTTCTTCATGCCCTTCGTATCGGGCAGGCGATTCATCTTGCTGGGATCGAGGCCGGTGACACACGCCGCCGTCGCCAGCAGCAAGCCGGCAGCAGCGCCACTGGTCACGTAGCCCGCCTCGGCTCCGGTATGCAGCGCGATCTGCACGCAGGCTGCGGCCTGCAACTCGGCGATATCGACACACTGCTGGGAGGCGGCGGCCATCGCTGCCGCCACTTCCGGTGCCATGATGGCACCACTGAGACGTGTAGAAGGTCCGGAAGCATTGATGATGGGACACACGCCGAAGCGTTCGTAGACGTTGCTCATGAAGTCCCTTGTTCCCACGCGTAGACATAGCGGTTGAGGAGATAACGGTTCGCGGCATCCAGATCGAGGGTGAAGCCGAGTCCGGGCCGGTCGGGCACCAACAGTGCGCCACCTTCGAACTCGAAAGGCTCGTTGGTCAGATCGTGCTCCCAGGACATGGGGCCCACCATGTCATAGGGCTGCGTCACATTTGGCATACAGGCGGCCACATGCACACCCATGGCGGCGCCAGGCCCGTACTGCACGCACTGAGACCAGCCGCCAAGGCCAAGGCTGTGGGCAAATCTCGAGGCTTGTACATCTGCCAGATGACTACCGGAGCCGATAATCGCGTAATCGAGGGCCTGCGCCTGGAAACGGGCGATCAGGTCCTGCTCACCCCGCACGTGATCGGCGATGGGGACACCGATCGTTTCACGCAGACGCCGCCACTCACTGTGCGTGCCGCCGTGGGCGCCCTTGGCGATGGGGCTTTCGAAGGATTCCATGGGCAGCCCCTGCAGACGATGCGCCAGTTCCTGCGCCACCCATACCTCCTCGAGACGCCAGCGAATGTCCGGGCGAATGCCCATACCCGGTGCCGCCTCGTGAATGGCACGGACGCGATCCTCGATGTGGCGCAGGCGATCTTCGGCCGTTATATCGCGGGCGGTGCAGCACTTCATCTTGTACCAGCGGAAGCCCTGCTCCCACCCCGCGACGGCCTGCTCTGCCGTGTGTTCCGGCGTCTTGTACCCGGTACACATCGTGATGGGCAGACGGTCCCGAACACGACCGCCGAGCAATTGCCAGATGGGCACGCCCAGGGCCTGGCCGCGCAGGTCGAGCACGGCCTGTTCGAAGGACTTGGCCAGGGCTGAGGGTGTCTGCGCCAGATTCACGGCCAGCACATCGACACCGAGCCAGCCACGCACCGTCTGTTCGACGGTAGCGTGCTCCGTCATTCGTTCGATCTGAGTCAGTCCAGTGAGGCCGGCATCCGTTTCGACTTCGGCAACGTAATGCCCGTCACGTTGGTGGGCGGGCTGGCCGTATTCGTCATCCGACCACCACCAGTGTGTTTCCGGGACATTGACCAGGTGCAGCGTGATTTTTGTGATCTTCACGGTAGGAGCCTAACGTGAGGCGGGTCACAGGAAAAGCGTTGGCAGTCGTCTATCTTGCACTATATTGCGTTGGTCAACTCCCTGTCACAGTGCCGCTTAGGGCACACTCAGGGTCCACAACGTCAGCCACCTAACTCCCCTGGGAGGCTCGCCGTGAAGACGTCCGAAAAACATCTGGTCCCTTTTGTTGTGCTCGCCGCTGTTACCTGGGCCTTCCTGCGCCTGGGTATGGAGGTGTTCGCCCACTAGGACGTGGTCGGGAAAATCTCGGCGGCAGGCGTTTTATACGGGTGCCAGCCCCGGTGCCGGGTAGCGGTCACACAAAGCCCGTACTTCGGCGGCAATGTCGCGATTGACCCGAATCCGTGCGTCCTTGTCGGTGTCCTCGTCAGCCCGTGCCGAGGCGACTCGATCGATCCACGCTGCCAACTGCTTCATCTCCGGCGCACCGAAGCCACGACTCGTCACCGCCGCCGTCCCCAGGCGAATGCCGCTGGGGCGCATGGCGGGGCGCGTGTCTCCCGGAACCAGATTGTAGTTGCAGACGATACCTGCGGCATCCAGGGAGCGGGCCATGTTGTGCCCAACCACACCGCGACTCGTGGAATCTACCAGCAGCAGGTGGTTGTCGGTGCCACCAGAGGCCAACCTGAAACCGTAGCCTGCAAGCGCCTCGCCCAGGACACGCGCGTTGTCGACGATGGCCTGTGCGTACACTTTGAACTCTGCCGTTGACGCTTCCTTGAGGGCCACGGCCAGAGCCGCCGTTGTGTGGTTGTGCGGTCCGCCCTGCAAACCCGGGAACACGGCCTTGTCGATGGCCTCGGCGTACTGCTGGCGACACATGATCATGCCCCCACGGGGGCCGCGCAGGGTTTTGTGTGTCGTCGAGGTGACGATGTCGACATGGGGCACGGGGCTGGGATGCACCCCGGCGGCGACAAGCCCGGAGATGTGTGCCATGTCGGCCACAACGATGGCGCCCACCTTGTGTCCAATGGCGGCGAAGCGCTCAAAATCGAGGGTCCGTGGATAGGCGGTCGTGCCGCACCATAACAGTTTGGGCCGTGCCTCGACCGCCAATTTTTCAATCGCCTCGTAGTCGAGGTATCCTGATTCGGCGTCGACGCCGTACTGGACGGCATCGTAGTGCAGCCCGGAGATGCTGACGCCAGCGCCATGGGTGAGATGGCCGCCGCCGGCGAGGGACATGCCCATGATGCGATCCCCCGGTCTGGCGAGTGCCACATACACCGCCTGGTTGGCCGGTGAACCGGAGTAGGGCTGCACATTGACGTGTTCGGCGCCGAACAGATCCTTTGTACGGTCGATGGCCAGGGTCTCGATCCGATCGATCTGCTGCTGCCCCTCGTAGTAGCGACGGCCGGCGTAGCCCTCGGAGTATTTGTTGGTCAGGACCGAACCGGTCGCCTCGAGCACGTTCTGGGAGACGTAATTTTCGGAGGCGATGAGGCGGATTTTTGCATGCTGGCGCCGGTTTTCGGCGATCAGGATGTCAGCAACTTCGGGGTCAGCGTCACGCAGGGACATGCAGGACCTTTCGTGCCGGGCGCGCCGACGGATAAGTTTGGCGCGAGGCAGAGGGGCGGATCTGTCGAATGATGTAGATTGGGACACGAGAAACAGCAAAATTAACCAGGGGTCAGGGCATGGGCAACTTCCTGGGCATCGACGCCAGCACGCAATCGATGACCGGTCTCGTCATCAACACAGACACGGCAACGATCGTCGCCGAAGTCTCCGTCAACTTCGACGAGCATTACGCGGAACGCTACGGCGTCAGCAACGGCGTCATCGATCTGGGGGATGGCCAGATGCACAGCGCGCCTCTGATGTGGGCCGAGGCGCTGGAGCAGCTGTGCCGTCAATTGAGCGACAGCGGCGTCCATCTCGGCGATATGGATGCCGTCTGTGGCAGCGGCCAGCAGCACGGCACCGTGTACCTGAATGACCAGGCCGCCACGGCGCTGTCCGGCCTCTCGGCCCGGGCGGACCTGGCCGGGCAGATCGAGGGGATTTTCTCGCGTGCGACGGCACCCATCTGGATGGACAGATCCACAGGTGAACAATGTCGCCAGATCGAGGCAGGGGTCGGCGGCCGCGAAGCACTTCTGCAGTTGACGGGCAATACCGCCTTCGAGCGTTTCAGTGGCCCGCAGATCCGCCGTTTCTGGCAGACCGAGCCGGACGCCTGGGGACGGACCCGCAACATCAGTCTCGTCAGTTCCTTTGTCAGCAGTCTGCTGGCGGGTCGCCTCGTCGGCGTGGATGCCGGCGACGGCAGCGGCACGAATCTCATGGACATCCGCAATCGCCAGTGGAGCCCTGCCGCCCTGGAGGCGACGGCGCCCGACCTGGGCCGTCGTCTGCTGCCCGTTGCCGACGCCACGGCTGTCGTCGGCGCCGTGCATCCCTTCTGGGTTGAACGCCACGGGTTTTCACCGGACTGCCAGCTGCTGCCCTTCAGCGGTGACAACCCCAGCAGTCTCATCGGCCTCGGGCTGGTACAACCCGGTCAGGTCGCCTTGAGCCTGGGAACCAGTGACACTCTCTTCGCCTGTATGGATCAGGCGCGCGTGTCGACCACTGGGGAAGGCGCCCTGTTCGCCTCCCCGGACGGCACACACTACATGGCGCTCATCTGTTTTCTCAACGGCAGCCTTGCCCGCGAAGCCGTGCGCGATCGTTACGGACTCGACTGGGCAGACTTTGCCGGGGCCCTGGCCAGATCACCTGCAGGCAACGGCGGCGGGCTCATGCTCCCCTGGTTTGCGCCGGAGATCGTGCCTCATGTGAGCGCTGCCAAAGTCATTCGCCACGAACTGGACGAGGGTGTGGTCGAGGCGAACGTGCGCGCCGTCATCGAGGCCCAGGCCCTGTCCTCCAGAATCCACTCGGAGTGGATGGGGGTCGCCATCAACTCCCTGAATGTCACCGGTGGTGCATCGACGAATCGCCAGATCCTGCAGATCTTTGCCGACGTACACGGGTGCCCCGTACAGCCCTTCGAAACGACGAACGCCGCCGCCCTCGGTGCTGCTCTGCGCGCCGCCCATGGGCACGCACGGGCGCGGGGCGCTGCGCAGGAATGGAGCGCGGTGGTCGCGCCATTCACGTCGCCACCGGCCGCGACGCGGGTCGAACCAAACCCGGCGCACCGCCGAACCTACGACGCGTTGCTGGCATCGTACCGCGCGTTGGAATCACAACATGCTGGCT
The DNA here is from genome assembly GCA_937919035.1 of uncultured Gemmatimonadaceae bacterium. Classification (GTDB taxonomy): domain Bacteria; phylum Latescibacterota; class UBA2968; order UBA8231; family UBA8231; genus UBA8231. The sequence continues at coordinate 9,057 of CALFPI010000467.1, read as the reverse complement.
AGGGCGTGTGGCGAGGCCACCGCCTGGTGCAGCCACACGCATCCGTGACCGGGTTGACCCGGCTTGTTGCAGACGTACCGCGCAAGTGAGTGATGCCGCAGGCCACCGGGTCGTCATCGTGGGCGGGGGCTTCGGTGGCCTTTACGCCGCGCGCCAGCTTGGCCGCGCCGGCATGGCGGTAACCCTGATCGACCGGCGCAACTTCCACCTGTTTCAGCCCTTGTTATACCAGGTGGCAACGGGGGGCCTGTCGCCGGGTGATATCAGCGCCCCGTTGCGCTCGATACTCAAGGACGATCGCAACACCCGGGTCCTGGTGGGTGACGTAGTCGATGTTGATGTCGCCCAGCGCGCCGTCATCCTGCACGACGACCGACGGGTCGCGTACGACAGCCTCATCGTCGCCGTGGGTATGCGCTACCACTACTTCGGTCACGAAGACTGGGTGCAGGTGACGGGCAGTCTCAAGACGGTGGAAGATGCCCTCGACATCCGTCGGCGCATCTTTTCAGCCTTTGAATCGGCCGAGGCCGAGGTCGACGCCGGGCTTCGGGCAGCCTGGTTGCGCTTTGTCATGATCGGCGCCGGGCCTACGGGTGTAGAGCTGGCTGGGGCCATCGCTGAACTCAAAGGCAGTACGCTTCGTGGCGAGTTTCGGGGTTTCGACTCGCCAGACGCCGAGGTGATTCTGCTGGAAGGTAGTGCACGCGTTCTGCCGCCGTATCCGGAAGTCCTGTCGCAGCGCGCCCGCACCTCACTGGAGAAGCTTGGTGTGCAGGTACGGACGGGCGCCATGGTTCGCCGCATTGACGCCGGCAGCGTTGTTATCGAAACGACAGGTGGCCTTGAGGAGACCATCCCGACCCACACCGTGCTGTGGGCGGCCGGCATGAAGACGACACCCCTGGCCGATCAGTTGGCGCAGAGGCTGGGCGTCGAGCAGGACCGGCAGGGACGCCTGATCGTCGACCCGCAGTTGCAGCCACCCGGTCATCCGGATGTCTATATCATCGGTGACATGGCGCATCGTTCGCAGGATGGTGTAGCGCTGCCCGGCATCGCACCTGTCGCCATGCAGCAAGGGCAGTACGTAGCCCGGGAAATCGGCCGTCGTGTGCTGGGTTCAGGCACCCAGCCCTTTCGTTACGTCGACAAGGGGCAGATGGCCGTCATCGGTCGCAATGCAGCCGTATGTGATCTCAAGCACGTGCGCTTTGGCGGTTGGCTGGCCTGGGTCACCTGGTTGCTGGTGCACATTGCCTACCTCATCGGCTACGACAACAGACTGAGGGTCCTGGCGGAGTGGGCGTGGAGTTATTTCACGCGCAAGCGTGGCGCCCGCCTGATTACCGGCGAACCGCCGCCGCAGCAGCCACGTATCCTTCCCTGATCGGTCGCACGCTCACACGGGTGCCCGGCTCCGAGGGGCTGGAACGAATCCGCCGGCTGGCGATGTCGATGGTCATCCCCGTCTCACCGAACTTGCCGCCGCACAGAACCTCCAGACCGATCAGCTGGCTGGGCGGATCACCATCCGCAGCGGTATACAGGCCTGCATCCCGTGCCATCTGACGCAGCACCGCACCGAGGTCTCGATCCGCGAGAACGGCGAGCAGCGGATTGGCCTGGCCACCACGGCGGGGGCGACACACGCCGCTGCCATCTCCCCTCTGGCGGATCTCGCCAGTGGCGACGTAGGCCACCTCTGAATCTGTTCATGGCATGAGCTTTGCAGTATCGTTCGGGTCCGCAACCTGCCACCGACCGGGAGTTGTTCCATGAAGAAGGCCATCAGCATCGCCGTCGTCGCCATTGTTCTGGGTGGTGGCGGCTATCTCGTCTACCACGCCATGGCCGGTGACAGCGAAGAGGCAGGGCCGGCGACGGTGGAGGTCACGCGGGAGAGCCTCGTGGAGAAGGCCCTGGCCACGGGCGAGATCGTTCCCCGCCACCAGATTGCGGTGAAATCCAAGATTTCTGGTATTGTCGCCCGCCTCTTTGTCGAGGAGGGTGGTTTCGTCGAGGCCGGTGCGCCGTTGCTGGAGGTGCAACCCGACCCCACACCCATGGAATATGCCCAATCCAAAAGAACTCTTGAGATGCGCCTGCTCATCGAGCAACAGCGCCACTCCGATCTGCGCCGCGCTGATGGACTGCTCGACAAGGGCATGACGTCGCAGGCTGCGCACGACCGGGCACGGGAAGAGTTCGAGCAGGCCGAGTTGCAGCGACAGATGGCCGAGGAACAACTGGCGCTGCTCGACAAAGGCCGTGCCGTCATTGCGGGCCGCACGGTGGAATCGATCATAACCAGTCCCATCTCGGGCCGTGTCCTCAAAATCGATGCAGACGTCGGCGACCCCGTCGTACCGCTGACCTCGTATCAACCAGGTACCGAACTTCTGCGCCTGGCCGACATGGAGGATCTGCTCTTTGAGGGCACCGTCGACGAGATCGATGTCGGCAAGATCCACGAAGGGCTGCCGGTTGAATTGCGCGTCGGCGCCTATCCGGACAGCATCGTCACGGGTGTGTTGACACGCATCGCCCTGCAGTCAGAGAAACGCGAAAGTGCCACCGTCTTCGAGGTGGAGATCGTCATTCGTCGGATTCCCGATGGCGTGCTGTTGCGCGCTGGCTACTCCGCCAACGCCGACATCATCGTACGGCGGGTAGATCAGGTCCTGGCTTTGCCGGAGCGTGTGCTCGTGTTCCGCAACGACTCCACTTTCGTTCGCCTGCCGCCGATCGAAATCGATGGCGAGCCGCGGGAACAGGCCGTCGGGATCGGGATGTCAGACGGTCTCCATGTCGAACTGACACAAGGTCTGGACTCCGGGGATGTCGTCCTCGATAAGGAGATCCGGGAGATCGAGTAGTGCAGATCCTCGAACTCTTTCGCCAGTTTCTCTACGACCTGCGCACACGCAAACTGCGCGTGTTTCTTGCGGTCTCCGGTATCGCCTGGGGTGCCCTCTCGGTGATCCTGCTGCTGGCTATTGGTGATGCCTTCCACGCGGCATCCAACAAGGCCTTTCACGGCATGGGTGAGAGCATTGTCATCCTGTGGACGGCGCGCACCACCAAACCCTATGCCGGCATGAAGCCCGGCCGTTCCATAGAGATGAAGGCCGACGAGGTCCTGCGCATGGGCAGCGAAGTCGACGAAATCGGCATTGCCTCACCCGAACTGACGCATGGTGGCCGGACCCTCGAGTTTGGTGACCACCGGGTGAAGGCTGACGTTGCCGGCGTGATCCCTGCGTACGAACAACCACGCAACATGATCCCCATGCCCGGCGGTCGCTTCCTCGATCCCCTCGACATTGAGGGTCGGCGCCGTGTCATCTTCATCGGCAACGAACTGAAGACCAAGCTCTTCGGCGATACCGACGCTGTCGGACACACGCTATTCGTTGACGGTCGCCCCTTCACCGTCATCGGCAGTCTGACGAAGAAGATTCAGACCAGCAATTACTCAGGTCCCGATGAGGACCGCGCCTTCATTCCCTTTACCACGTTCATTTCCATGTGGGGCAATCGCGACGTCTCCAACACCGTTCTCGTGCCGACGACACCTGGTGATTCTGAGGCGATGAAGAGAGCCGTCTACCGCCATCTGGGGCGCCGCATCGGCTTTGACCCGCAGGACGAAGCGGCACTGCAGATGTGGGACACAGTGGAAATGGACCGCTTCGTCAACTGGTTCTTCTGGGGTGTCAAAGCCCTGATGGGCCTGGGTGGCATCCTCACCCTGGGTGCCGGCGGTATCGGCGTTGCCAACATCATGTTCCTCGTCGTGCGTGAACGCACACGAGAGATCGGTGTACGTATGGCTGTCGGCGCCCGTGACTCGGATGTACTTGCCCAAGTGCTGCTGGAAGCGCTGCTCATTGTCTTCATCGGTGGCTTTCTCGGCTTCGTCACTGCTGCAGTCGTGATTGCCGGCATCAACGCGCTGCCGATCCCGGACTGGCTCGGAGCCCCGCAACTGTCGCCGACCGTCGCGCTTGTCACAGTCGCGGTCCTGGCTGTTGTCGGCGTTGCCGCTGGTTACGCGCCGGCGCGCCGGGCGGCAAGCATGGACCCGGTACGGGCACTGGAGTTCTGAGCATGATCCCTCTGAGACATGTCGTGCGGCAACTCCTTGTCGAACGCACGCGCATCGCCCTTACGGTGCTTGCCATCGCCTGGGGTACCGCATCGATCACCACCATGCTGGCCCTTGGCGAGGGACTGCGTATCACCTTTGCGCGGTCCGGGAAAGGCATGGGCGAGGGCATCGTCGTCATCTGGCCGGGGCAGACATCGATGCCCTACAAGGGCCTGCCCGAAGGCCAGCCTGTGCGTTTGACCTCTGATGACCTGCGGGCTCTGCGTCAGGCGATCCCGGAAATCGATGCCATGAGCGGCGAGCACCGCACCTGGCTGACCATGCGCCGCGGCGACACTTTCCGCAGCGGTCGTGTCCATGGTGTCGAGCCGGAGTACGGCCCCATGCGCAACATTATTATCGAACCCGGTGGTCGCTTCATCGACCCCATCGACGTGCGCACCCGGCGCCGGGTCTGTGTCCTGGGTAACGATGTTGTGGATGAGTTGTTCGCTGCGGGCGAACAGGCCGTGGGCCAGACGGTGGAGATCGACGGACGCCCCTTTGTCGTCATCGGTGTCATGCGGCCCAAGTTCCAGATGTCGACGTACGGCGGGCCGGACTGGGATGGTACGTGGATCCCCGTGACGACCTTCGAGGCCATGCACAACACGCGCTTCTTCGGCAACGTCGTGGCCCGGCCGCGGCAGGCACATGAGATGGAACGGATGAAGAGCCGCATGCGCCAGGTAATCGCCGCGCGTCACGGCTGTGATCCAGCCGACGAGGAGATCGTCAATTTCTGGGACACGCTCGAGGGCCAGACGATCACGGCGAACATTATGCTGGGCCTGCAGGTCGTGCTCGGCATCATCGGTGGCCTCACCCTGATCGTCGCCGGCGTCGGCATCGCCAACGTGATGTACGTATCCGTCACCAATGCGACCCGTGACATTGGCATCCGTCTTGCCGTGGGCGCCCGGGGCTACCAGATCCTCGGTCAGTACATCCTCGAAGCGCTGCTGGCTACCGCCGTCGGTGGCGCCGTCGGCATCGGCGCCAGCTGGCTTCTGGTGACCCTTGTCGGGCTGATACCCATGGAGGCGGACTTCTTCCGTTTCGTCGGTCGCCCGATTCCCATCCTGTCATTCACGGTGGCCATCATTGTCGTCATCGTCCTCGGCGTCATCGGCCTTGTCGCTGGCTACTTCCCGGCGCATCGTGCCTCGCGGGTGGACCCCGCCGAAGCCCTGCGCTACGAATGAAACATCCGACTCTGTGGAAATGACCGACATGATACAAGCTGAAAACCTGCACAAGAACTACCTCATGGGTCGCGTTACCGTTGCGGCACTGAAGGGTGTCAACGTCCGCATCCATGCCGGCGAATACGTGGCCATTCTCGGCCCCTCTGGATCCGGAAAATCGACGCTGATGCATATTCTCGGCTGCCTGGATACACCCAGTTCGGGCTCCTACCACCTGGCGGGCGAACCGGTGCAGGGCCTGTCACGCAACCAGCTGGCGCGAGTGCGCAACGAACGCATCGGCTTCGTCTTTCAGAGTTTCAATCTGCTGGCCCATGCAACGGCTCTGGGCAACGTTGAATTGCCGCTGGTCTACAATGGCTCCGGGCGCCGCGTGCGTCAGGAACGCGCCGCAGAATTGCTCGAGCGCGTCGGTCTGGGTGATCGTATGGAGCACCGGCCCAATGAACTTTCGGGTGGTCAGCGACAGCGGGTTGCCCTGGCCCGTGCCCTGGCGACGGATCCGGATGTCATCCTCGCCGATGAGCCGACGGGAAATCTCGACACGGCCGCCGGTGAGGAGGTCGTCAACCTTTTTGAAGAGCTCATCGCCGAGGGCAAGACCGTCATCATCGTCACCCACGATCTGGACATCGCCCATCGGGCGCGCCGCATCATCCAGCTGCGCGACGGTCGCATCGAACAGGATAGCAGCCCCCCCGTTGGGCTTGAAGGGAGTTCGTCATGACGCGCCTCTTCCGCGCCGTCACCGTGGTACTGCTGGTGGCATACTCACTTGCCGGCGCCGAGTCGGCGCCACCTTTGTCTTTGTCTCTCGAGGAGGCCATACAATTGGCTGTCGAGCGGAACCCGGATGTGTTGGGTGCGCGGCTGCTGACACGCATCCGGCAGCACGGTGTCGCAGCCGAGACGGCGCGCTTCGGGCGCAGCCTGCAGGCCGGTGTGGTGCATGAGGCGCAGCGGGCGCCATCCATTTCGACACTGGAGAGCGTCGCAACAGCCACGAGCAGTCTCGTCGGCGTCGACGTTGGCATCGAACAGCAGTTTGCCTCCGGCGCCCAGGTTGGCATCATCCTGCGCAACCAGCGGGGCTCGAGCAACGCCGCCTTTCGCCTGATCGATCCGGTGTACGAATCCGAGTTGAGCCTCGAACTCAACCAGCCTCTGTGGCGCGGGCGCGGTGCGGTGAACCGTGTGGATCAGCAGTTATCAGAGAACGATCTGCAGAGCGCCCATGTCAGCCAGGACAGCCAGCTTCGTGATGTGCAGGCCCGCGTATGTGGCGCCTACGACAACCTCTACTTTGCCATGGAGCATCGTGCGGTGCAGGAGCAACTGGCGCAGGGCGCCCGCCGTGTACTGGAGACGGCGCAGACACGGGCCGCGATGGGAGCTGGCCCACGCAGTGAGATTCTACAGGCGGAAGTTGGTGTGGCTCGGCGTCAGGAGCAGGTTATCGTCGCCGAGGGGGAAGTGCGACGGGCGGAGGATCGGCTCAAGTCTCTCACGGGTCTCGATCGCGAACCCTCCCTGTGGGACCGCCGGTTGCGGTTGACCACCACGCCGCGGGACGACGTCGGCGACTCTGTAGACCTGTCCGCCGGTATGGCCCGCGCCATGGCCACCGATCCGGGCCTGCGACAGGGCGAGTTGCGGGTGCAGGGCCTCGATCTACTGGCTCGCCGGGCTGAGGATCGGGCGCGACCGCAGATCGACCTCAGCGCTCGTGTCGGTCTCAGCGGCATCGGCTCCAGTTACGGCGACAATGGCCAGGCCCTGAGCAAGGCCGATGGCCGCAATTGGCGTGGGGGCCTCAACCTGCGCATTCCTCTGGGGGCCGACGCAGAGACCGAGACCTACCGGCAGCGACTGCTGGAAAAGGAGCATGGTGTCATCGATCTCGAGCGCCGGCGCCTGGCGGTGGTGCAGCAGGTACGAGAGCAGTACCGACGCGTCACGATCAGCCGCCAACGTACCGAGGTCTCAACCCTCACCGTCGATCTGGCGCTGCAGAATGTCACCGAGGTGGAACAGCGACAGAACCTCGGTCTGTCCTCGGCGCGAGAGGTCCTCGACGCCCAGGATGAGTTGGCCGAGACACGCGACCTGCGCCTGCAGGCCGTCCTCGACCACAACCAGGCCCGGATTGAGTGGGACCGCCTGACGAGCGTCGACGGCCTGGCGAGTACAGATTAGTACGGCGGGCCCACGTCGACGGACGCCTTCCAACGACGCCACGATTGCAGCCCACGACCGTAACTGCCACCACGAAAATTCGCCATCGCCTGGCCGTAGAACTCGAGGGCAGGGATGCGCAGGGCTTGCTCCACGAGTTCGGGTGTCAGGCCGGGGAATGACGCCGCCATCGCAGCGCCATCATTGCCGACAAGATTCTCCACGAGCACTTCCATGTTGCGCGCCCGATACCCACCGGGAATGTCGCGCCCCCGCTTCCAGTCCCGCAGGTAGGCGAACTCCAGGTAGGGCCGATCGAAGGTGTTGGGCGACAGCTCTTCATCGCGGAGCGAGTAGCTGCCAAGGTAGCAGGACATGACTGCCTCCGGTGTCGGCAGATCGATGCCACGCAGCTCTGCTGCCAAAGGCTTTTGCGCGAACACGCCTGCCATCTGTTTGCCATCGAGTCGGATCGGCGTCGGCGAGGCAACGATGAGAATGTCGGAGGAATAGAAGTAGAACAGCCCCACGTGCTCGAAACCGGCAGCAACCGTGCGCAGGATGGTGCGCAACTCCGACTCTGGCGTGATGATGGGCACCCACTGAACGAAAAGTCCTGTGGGCCGCAGTCGTTGGCGACACAGTTCGTAGTAGTCGCTGGACAACAGCACGGTATTGGCGTTGTTCAACGACCCCAGCTTACCATCGGAAACGATGGCATCATAGTCGCCGTCATGGTACTGCAGCCAGGCGTAGATGTCGTCGTGAACAAGGCGCACGCGCGGATCTTGCGTGATTTGGCCGTTGCTGGCGGCGAAGTAGCGACTGGCTTCAAATACCGGGGCAATCAACTCGACGATATCGATCTGTCGGACATCTTCATGCAGACCGATGCTGTGCGCCGTGATACCGCTGGCAAGTCCCACGGCAAGCACGTCCCTTACGCCGGAGCGCAGCAACGCCGGCAGGTGCGCCACGAGCTGCTCCTTCTGACGCAGTCCGCGTGCCGTGGAGGCGATACGCGAGCCGTCAATGCTCATGTGCTGCTGATCGTCGCGCTGGTAGACCTTTACGGTCGACATCAGGCCCTCGTCGTAGAACAGGACGTGGTCCGTTGCCAGTTCGCCGCGCCCCAAAAGATGCGGTCCCTGCAGGCCGGCCAACAGCAGCAACACCCAGATGCCGGAACCAGCGAGCAGCTCCAACCGTCGCTGTTGCGGCCACACAAAGCCCCACGCAAGCACCAGACTGATTGCGGCCATGAGCATCAGGGCTCCGCGGATGCCGAACTTGGGCAGCAGCACAAAGCCGACAACGACAGCTCCGGCAATGCTGCCCATGGTGTTGCTGGCGAACACAGCACTCACAGCACGGCCGGCGGCACGACCGGTGCTCCGGTGGTATAGGTTGCTCAGCGCCGGGAATGACACGCCCATGGCGATCGTCGGTGGCAACAGGACGACCGAACAGATCAAGCCGAACGTGAGCAGCCCGAGACTCCAGTGGTAGGCACTGTCGTAC
>CALFPI010000466.1 GCA_937919035.1 uncultured Gemmatimonadaceae bacterium | reverse complement strand
GAGGCGGGGCTCAATGTCGAAGGCATCAACGCCGAAGTCATGATGGGTCAATGGGAATTTCAGATCTTCGCCAAAGGCGCCGCTCTTTGCGGCGACGAGATCTGGATTGCCCGCTACCTGCTCGAGCGCCTGTCGGAGAGTTACGGCCTCATCGTCGAGCTGCATCCCAAGCCCGTCAAAGGCGACTGGAACGGCTCCGGCATGCACGCCAACTTCTCCAACGGCGCCATGCGCGACGCCGGCAACCAGGAGACCTTCACCAAGATCTGCGAAGAATTCGGCAAGCACATCCCCGAACACATCGCCGTGTATGGCGCCCACAACGAGCAGCGCCTCACCGGCGCCCACGAGACCCAGTCGATCGACAAGTTCAGCTATGGTGCCTCCGATCGTGGTGCTTCCATGCGCATCCCGGTCAGCACCATCAACGACGGCTGGAAGGGTCGCCTCGAGGACCGGCGCCCCGCCTCCAACGCCTGCCCCTACCAGGTCGCCGGCGTCATTATCAAGACGACGAAGAAGGCGCTCAAGTAACAATCAGCGGTAGTGCTACGCTGAGGGTTCCGCTCATTGATGCGGTGGCCCATGGCAGACAGTCCCGGGGAGGTGTCCCACGCGATGCGGCGGACACCTCCCCTGTCTGTTCCCCCCAGCCGCAGCCTCCCATATATTCCTCCGTCATGTCTACTTCCTGTTCCATCATAATTGGCACCCGCGGCAGTCAACTGGCCACCACCCAGACAGGGATGATCAAGACCGCCCTGGAACAGCGTTGGGGTGATGCCGTTGACGTGCGTCTCGAAATCATCAGCACGCGCGGCGACGTGGATCGCCAGTCGCTGCGAGAGATTGGCGGACAGGGCATTTTTACCCGCGAAATCGAGCGGGCCCTGCAGGACGGCGCCGTCGACCTGGCGGTGCACAGCCTCAAGGATCTGCCCACCGAAATGGACGACGCCCTGCTGCTGGCAGCGATCCCACTACGCGAAGACGTGCGCGACGTGCTGATCACTCGTGGTGGTGGTGACTTGTCGACGCTGCCCGAAGGGGCCCGCATCGGCACAGGCAGCGCTCGCAGACAGGCACAACTGGCTCTGCAGCGCCCGGATCTGCGCTTCGTTGACCTGCGCGGCAATGTCGACACCCGCATGCGCAAAGTGCACGACGGGGAAGCCGATGCTGTCGTGCTCGCTGCCGCCGGCCTGCGCCGTCTCGGACTGCAGGACCACATCAGCCAGTATCTCGATCCCATGACCATGTTGCCCGCCCCGGGGCAGGGCGCTCTGGGTCTGCAGATGCGCGCCGCCGACACGATCAAACGGGACTTTGTCGCCGCCCTCGATGACGCTCCGTCCCACGCTGCCATCACCGCCGAACGCGCTTTTCTGGCTTCCTTGGGCGGTGGCTGTCGCGCCCCCATCGCCGCCTGGGCCCGCCAGCAGGACGGCGAGTTCCGCGTCGACGGTGTGGTCCTGCGACCGGACGGCACCGGTGCCTGTCGGGCGAGCCGCACGGGCACGCTGCAGGATGCGGCCCGTCTCGGCGCCGACCTGGGCGACGAAGTCAAAGCGGGCGGTGCCGCCGCCATTCTCGCCGAATACCAGGGCTGACAGCCTTCGGCTCGTCGATGAATCCGCACGACGCCGATCCGCAGGATTGCGATCCCCAGGATTGCGCCACCACCGGTCATGTCTTCATCGTCGGCGCCGGACCCGGTGACCCCGGGCTGATCACGGTCAAGGGTGCCGGTCTGCTGGCGGCGGCCGACGTAGTGCTCTACGACGACCTGCTCGATACACGCCTGCTCGAACAGACGCGACCGGACTGTGTCCGGGTCTACGCCGGCCACCGGGGGGGCAGGCGCCCGGACGGCGACCACAGTCGCCAGGATGAGGTCAATCACCGCCTGATCGCCGAGGCCCGAGCCGGGCGTTGCGTCGTCCGCCTCAAGGGCGGCGACCCCTACATCTTTGGTCGTGGCGGCGAGGAGGCCATCGCCCTGCACGAGGCGGGTATCCCCTTTGAAGTCGTCTCCGGTGTCTCCGCCGCGTCCGCCGCCCTGGCGTATGCCGGCATCCCCCTCACCCACCGCAACCTTGCCACCACGGCAACACTGGTCACCGGTCACGAGTCCCAGGGGCAGGAGGGACCCGGTGTGGATTGGGCAGCTCTGGCGCGCCTCGGGGGCACCCTTGTGGTGTTTATGGGCAGCCGGCGCCTGTCGATGATCACCGAGGCGCTCATCGCCGGGGGCCGCGCCGGCTCAACCCCGGCAGCTGCCATCCAGTGGGGCACGTGGCCCGCACAACACACCGTCGTCGCCGATCTGCAGACGCTCGCACAACGCACCGCAGAGGGTGGCATTGCGTCGCCGGCGCTGATCGTCGTCGGCGAAGTGATCGACCTGCGGGATGCCCTCAACTGGTTTGAGAACAAACCCCTCTTCGGCCGCCAGCTGTTGATCACGCGCAGCCAGGAACAATCCGGTCCCCTGCAATGGCTCCTGGAGTCCGAGGGGGCCGAGGTCCACACCCTGCCGCTGCTCGAGATCTCAGCACCCGAAGACGGGGCCAGCGTCGATGCCGCCATCTCGCGCCTGCAGGACTTCGCCTGGGTCGTCTTCACCAGCCCGAATTCGGTCCGCTACTTCTTCGACCGCCTGCACTACCTGCGGCGAGATGCCCGTGCCTTCGGCCCAGCGCAGATCGCCGCCGTCGGCCAAGCTACCGCCCAATATCTTCGGGACCGCGGCATCGAGCCCGACTTGCTGCCCGAAACGCAATCCGCCTCGGGTCTGGCCCAGTCTTTCGAGGGCCTGGATCTGCACGACAAAGAGATCCTGCTGCCGGCCTCCTCCATTGGCCGCACCGAGCTCGATGCGGAATTGACCCGGCAGGGCGCCCGTGTGCTGCGAATCACGGCGTACGAGAACCGGCCACCGGACCCGGCTACAGTCGAATTGCCTGCAGCCCTCACCGAGGGAAGGCTCGACTGCATCCTCTTTGCCAGCCCATCGAGTGCACGGAATTTTCTTGAGATCGTCGGCCCAGAGACGGGTCGGCAGTATCTGCACAACGTGGCAATCGCCGCCATTGGCCCCACCACAGCCCGGGCCGTGGAAGAACTGGGGCTGGTCGTCACCATACAGCCCACCGACAGCAGCATTGCCGCCCTTGTGGGTGCCCTGTGTGACCACTATGGCCGGCGCTGAACAATACCTGCCCGCGGGAAAACTGCCACACCATGTGCTGCAGCGACTGCTGACGCGCCACGCCGGCGGTGCGGATCGGCGCCTGCTGGTCGGCGCCGGTGTCGGTGAGGATGCAGCCGTCATCGATTTCGGCGAAACCTGTCTGGTCGCAAAAACCGACCCCATCACCTTTGCCACCGACCGCATCGGCTGGTACGCCGTGCACGTAAACGCCAATGACATCGCCGCCATGGGAGCGACACCCCGCTGGTTCCTGTCCACGGTGATCGTGCCAGAGGCGCTGGCGACGGAAGCGCTGTTCGACGACATCCTCGGGCAGATTCACCAGGCTTGTGAAAGCCTGGGGGTTACCGTCGCCGGCGGCCACAGTGAAATATCACAGGGCATGGATCGTCCCCTCGTCATCGGCCAGATGCTGGGCGAGGTCCCCCGAGATCGCATCATCCCCGGCCTGCAGCCCGGGGATGATGTGCTGCTCACCAAAACTCTGGCCATCGAGGCAACAGCGATCATGGCCCGGGAACGGGCCGACGACCTGCGCCAGCAGGGCTGGTCCCAGGCACAACTGGATCGCTGCGCCGCATATCTGACGGATCCGGGCATCAGTGTCGTCACAGATGCCCGCGTGGCGCTGGCAGCCGGCGAGATTCATGCGTTGCATGATCCAACGGAGGGCGGTGTGGCGACGGGTCTGCTGGAACTGGCAACGGCCGCAGACGTGGGTCTCGAGATCTTCGCCGAACACCTGCAGGTGCATGACGACTCCCGGCGGCTGTGTGCGAGCTTTGGCCTGGATCCTTTCGGTGTCATTTCTTCCGGCGCACTGCTGATCGGCTGTCCGCCGGGGGCGACAGCGGCCATTACCGCTGCCCTCGCCGACGCCGGGATCAACTGTACGTGCATCGGCAAGGCCCATTCCGCGGACTTTGGCCTGCACCTGCGCACGGCCCAGGGCACTCTCATCGACCTGCCTCGCTTTGCTGTCGATGAAATCACTCGTCTGTTCAGGACGAGTCGATCTTGCTGACCCGGGTTCGGGGGTAGCGTCTCGTCCTGCTCCACGCGAAAGCAACATGTATGACCCGGCCGAATCCTTGTGATCGACTCCCGATGATCAAGGCCATCCTCTTTGACAGGTAAAGCTGAACGTCGGGATCGTGTCATGCTTCTCTGAGGTTGGTGAGACATAGTGTCACCGAGTGTCAGCTATAATCAGCCGCCTTTGAGGGAAGAGTGAGGGAAAGAGGGGCTGTCGACCAAGCGTTTGGCGACTTGCTCGATGTGCTCTTTGCGCTCCTTCTTTCTGCCCTCGGCGCGAACTTCATATTCTGCCGGTTGCCCACATCCGGCTACGTCCGACGAACAGAGGCGAGCCGGCCATCTGCTGTGACCGACCCGCCTCGTGGGCCCTCCGGGTTGCCTGGTTCTTCTACCTCACGTCTACCTCGCCGCCGCCTGCTTGGCTACCGCCCAGCCCATGGGCTCGACTGCGGTTGGTACGTCCGGCCCCGTCGGCAGGGTCTGGGCGAAAGCCATCACGTCGATTATGTCTGCCATCGTCCAACCTTCGTCGACTGCCGCGGGCATGGCGGTTCCGGGATTGCCGAATCGGACCTTGTGGATGAACTCCCACGGGTTGTCAGCGGCGATGGTGCCCACGTACTCTGGATCATCCGGATTTTTGAAGTTGATCGCCCTGCCGTCGTCCCCATGGCAAGCGGAAAACGCGCAGGAGGAGACGAACAACTCGGCGCCGTGGGTCTCGTCGCCGCCGATGGCAGCCTTGGTCTCCGGGTCGATGAAGGGCGCAACTTCGATCAGGCCCTCCTGGAGAAAACGGACGATATGAGGAATCTGGCTGTCTCCCATCGCTGAGAAGTCATGGTCGCTGTTGGCGGTTCCGTTCAGCCACGCCGTCAACTCGTCTTCGGAGAGACTCACAGCGGTAGCGAACACGCCGGCAAACCCGGTTTTGTGTGATCCGGAGCCGTACGCACCATCGGCGCCCTTGTAGTCCCAGCCATGGCACTCCTTGCAGCGCCAGGAATCCGCGCCACTGCGAGTATTACTAGACTGAGTCGCCCAAAGTGACTGATCCGCATCCGGCGCTGTCACTTCTGCCTCTGACCACCACTTGTCATAGAGTTTGCCGCCGGTCGAGACGGACTGGCTGTGTACCGCACTGCCAATGAGCAGCGCCGCTGACACGAACATGGGAATGACGAAAGATGGCTGATCTCTTCGCACGATGTTGCTCCATGGGTAGTCTCGTGGATGGTGATGGCCCTTTGGAGATCCGGTTATTCGGTGAACATCCCGTAAAACTTCATCATTCGGCAAGGAGGAAAAGCCCAGAATATTGCCCTTTGATCCGATGACGGCGGCCATAGGTACTCACGACAGCCATGGCAGCCCCCTTCCCGACATTGACCGCCGGTGGTCAGCAAGGCGCGTCTTTCCCCGACGCCCCTCGAAACGCACCTTCTTTCTTCAATTTCTCGTCTGTTGAGGGGCTATTGAGGGACAACGCCGAATAGTCGAAATCTTAACTGGTTGATTTTACAGAGAGTTATTGTATGAAAGACATCAAGGCCATCCTCTTTGACATGGATGGCACACTCACCGTGCCCAACATAGACTGGACAGATCTCCGCTCCCGCGTGGGTGTGCCGGCGGGTGTGGGTATCATGGAGCACATCTACTCGCTGTCACCGGAAGAAGCGGAGCGCGCGGACGTGATCGTGCGCGAGATCGAGATGACATCGGCTCGAGATGCTGCTGCCAATGAAGGGCTGGCGGAACTGTTCACGCGGCTCGATCAACGGCCCTGGAAGCGCGCGCTCATCACCAACAACCA
>CALFPI010000465.1 GCA_937919035.1 uncultured Gemmatimonadaceae bacterium | reverse complement strand
ACGGAGCCGTTTCAGTTCGAGGGGTTTCCGCGGATGCGCAATGCCCAGGCGGGCATTGCCGAACTGCATGAATATGTCGATACGCTGATTGTCATTAAGAACCAGCGCCTGTTGTCGATCTGTTCGCGCGACACAACTCTTGAGGAAGCCTTCGGCAAGGCCGATGAAGTACTGTTACAGGCTACGCGAGGCATCGCTGACTTGATCACGATCAACGGCATGATCAACCTGGACTTCAATGATGTGAGGACGGTGATCACCGAAGGGGGAGACGCCATCATCGGCGTGGGCAGCCATCGGGGTGAGAACCGCGCACTGGAGGCGGCGAAAAAAGCCATCAAGAGCCCGCTCATTGAGGATATTTCTATCGCCGGTGCTCGTGGGGCCCTCATCAACATCTCCGCTGGCTCGAACCTTACGTTGTACGAGGCCAATGAAGCGGCCTCCGTCATCCAGGAGGCGGCTGGCAATGAAGCGAACATCATATTCGGTACCGTCATCGATGAGTCCATGGTGGATGAGATGCGTGTGACCGTCATCGCTACCGGATTCCACCTGAACAAGAAGGGCGTTATCGAGGCTCCCGCTGAAAAGATAGAGAACGTAGGGCGTCGTGCAGTGCGCTCTCTGGGATCGACGGCAGCGGCCGTGACGGCCCAGCCGGAGCGCGAGGATGATCTGGGAGGCGATCTCGATTACCCGGCGATCCTGCGCAAGCAGCAGGCCTGACAGCCATCCGAGCGGGCGGGAGTTGGGAGCGGGCCGGTTGACCTCACGGGAGGTCGGAGGCATATTAGCTCGCTCTTAACTCCTTGTCCCGGGCAGTGTTATGAGTCTCCCGGGATGCTGGCATTGTTGCTGTGGAAAGAGGCTTCTGTATGACGGTACGCGTGGGGATCATCATGGGCAGCAAATCTGATGCGGTCGTGATGGAAAAGGCCAATGCGATCCTCGACGAATTGGGGATCAGCTACGAGTCCGTTGTCAGTTCTGCGCATCGCAATCCCGAGCGCACGGCGACTTGGGCGCGCGATGCTGCCGATCGTGGCCTGCAGGTTCTGATTGCGGGAGCCGGCATGTCAGCAGCACTTCCTGGCGTTGTTGCAGCACATACGATCTTGCCTGTTGTTGGTGTGCCGATCGCTTCCGGGGCACTCAATGGGGTTGATGCCCTCTACAGTATAGTACAAATGCCTCCCGGTATCCCGGTGGCCACGGTAGGGATCGACAACGCCCGTAACGCGGCGCTGTTGGCAGCAGCCATTCTTGCACTGCACGACAAAGATGTGCAGGCCGCCTTGACGCGCTACCGGCAGCAATGGAATCAGTAGCAATCGGAATGACTCGAAAGGACTGACCGCACGTGCCTGACCGCAGACGCATATCCAAGCTCCTGTCCCTGATCCTTCGACATCGCCCCGACGAGTTTGGTTTGAATATGGATGCCTATGGCTTCATACCTCTGGCCGAAGTCATCGAGTCGGTACAACAGCGCTACTCCGCCGTGGGCGAAGAGGACATCCGGGATCTCATTGAGACCTCGAGACAACATCGCTTCGAGATCGTCGAAGATCGTGTGCGGGCCCTCTATGGGCACAGCTTCTTCGTCGAGATGGATGGTGAGCCGATGACAGCTCCAGAGCATCTCTACCTCTGTGTGCCTTCGGCACAGGGACAACGGATGAAGGCAGAAGGCATCCGCTCAGAAGATCGCTTCTACCTGCATCTGTTACCCACGCGCGAAGTCGCCGAATCACGCGCTGGTACGGTCGCCGAGCCCTGTATCGTTGAAGTGCGTGCCGCCGCGGCAGCAACCGAAGCCGAGGTCCAGTTCTGGTCTCGTGGCGAGGTGGTGCTGACGCGGCAGGTGATCGCTGCTGAGTATGTGGGCGAGGTCGTCGAGATTGAGGCCCCCCCGGGCAGCGTTGTCCGTGACGATGACTCGGATGAGCGCCCTCGCCGCAGGCAAGGCGGCAGTCGTGGACGATCCGAAGAGGGCCCAAGAGGTCGAAATCCCCGTGAGCGCTCTCCAAGCGCTTCGCGACCGGAGACCGCGCCGGCCCCCAAGGCTGCACCACCAGCAGAAGAACCGAAGAAAGCCCCCAGCTTTGGCCGGGCCCCCAAATTCAGTACGGGCTCCGGCCGCCGTTAGTCTGTAATAGTTCGTCTGTGATAGTTCGTCTGCGATAGCAGTACGGGCGGTGTTCCCACCGCCGCCCTTCTTTAGTACCGCCTGATACCGCGTCGACCGGCACCCCTCGCCGCTGGCGCACTGTGAACTTGCGCGTATATGGCCCAATACGAGGTCACTCTCAGGGACTACTGGCGCATTCTGCGGCGGCGGAAGGGGATCGTGCTGTTTACGGCGTTCCTTCTGGGTTTCTTCAGTTTCGTGATTGCTTCCATCTGGAAGCCCCTGCCTCTGTATCAGGCGACGGCAAAGGTGCAGATCAATCTGCACCAGAACCTGACGGGCCTCTATTTGCAGACCATCGCCTATAACACAGGCGATGCCATCGAGACGCAGCAAGCGATCATCACCAGCCACCCGGTACTCAAGCGCACCGCTGATTCCCTCGATCTGCTGTCGTGGGCACGGACCGCAGAAGACACGGCTCTGGTGCTCAATGACCTGACCCTCCGTATCAAGACGCGTCAGGAAGGCTTCACCAATATCATCTCCGTGGCGGCCACGGATGCTTCACGCGAGCAGGCCAGAAACCTGGCCAACCATCTCGCGCGAACGTACCGCGACTACGACCATGAGCAGAAAAACCAGCAGGCGGTACGGCACCGCGAGTTCATTGAGACCCAGCGAACTTCAGCACGGCGAGCCCTGGAAGAAGCAGAGAACCGTGTGCGGACGTACCGCGAGGAGAGTGAGCTGGTCTCGCTGGAGAGTCAGGCGTCGGTCAATCTGCAGGGCATTACCGCTTCGGAACGTGAAGAGCAACGCCTGCAGGCAGACCTGAGTGCCGTGAGTTCCATGGTCACGGAGATGGAGAAGAATTCCATCCTTTCTGACGAGACACTTCAGGGCGCATCCATCCGCAGGGTTGGGGAGACCTTTGCGGCCCTCAGCCGGCAACTCAACAATCTCAAGCTGCAGCGCAACGGCTTGCTCGTCCAGTTCACCACGGATCATCCCAACGTTCGCGAGATCCAGGTTCAGGTCGATCAACTGGGCCAGGACCTGATGGGGGAGTTGCGGCAAAGACGGCAGGCGTTGCAGCGGGACTTGTCCACGGAGCGCGATCGTCTCGTCCGCTTGCGCAGCCAGTATAACCTTCTGCCGTCCGTAGGTCTTGAACTGGCCCGCCTGCAGCGCGAACAGGCCATGCGTCAGGAAGTGGCGCGCGTGCTGGAAGAGAACTATCAGGAGGCATTGATACGGGAAGCGGACAAAGTGGAGGAGGTCAAAGTCCTTGAATGGGCGCTGACCCCGTCGATCCCGGTAAACCCTCATCACCCAATGCAGCGAGCCTTGTTGGGTGTGATTCTTGGCCTCATCCTCGGCGTGGTTTTCGCTGTCGTCGCCGAGACGCTGGATACGTCCATCGGCACGATCGAGGATGTCCAGGAGTATACCGGAACGCAGGTTGTCGGCATCATACCCTTCATCGACGTGGATGACGTTCGTGCCTCCCTGCAACGTCGGGGCGTCGATGTCTCCGACGAGCGAACGGTCCAGCGTAAGGCCCAGTTGGTGGCCTACTTCGATCCCCAATCGACGCTGGCAGAGACGTATCGCACGTTGCGCACCAACATCGAGTTTGTCACCGTCGAGAAGGGCGTCAAGTGTTTCATGGTGACCAGCTCCATGCATCAGGAAGGCAAGTCGACAACGATTGCCAATCTGTCGATGACGATGGCGCAACTGGGCAAGCGAACCCTGCTGGTGGACTGCGACCTGCGCAAACCATCGATTGCGCGCCTCTTCGGTCTGGATAAGGAACCTGGCGTCACGGAAGTCGTAGTCGGTAGCAACAAGTGGCAGGATGTCGTACGCACCGTAACCGATATCGTTACGGGTGGTATGGGCATGGAGGACATCCTGCAGACGCAGGGGATCAGCAACCTGCACATTATCACCTCGGGTTCGATTCCACCGAACCCCGCAGAATTGCTCAACTCACGACGCATGTCCGAGTTCCTCGATGAACTGCGGGACGCCTACGATGTGATCCTGATCGATACGCCTCCCATTCTGCATGTTACGAATGCCGCCATCCTCGGCAAGAAACTTGATGGAGCATTGATGGTGTACAAGGCGGGTGATGTTGCCCGCACATCCCTGAAGCGATCAACCTCTCTGCTGCGCTCCGTGGATATCGATCTGCTCGGAGTTGTGCTCAATGGCATTCGCGCCGAAATGAGTTCCGACTATCAGGATCTGGGATATAACGCCTACTATGCGTACGGCAGCGACGTGGCTGCGCCGGAACGGACGGCCGAACAGCGCGTCCAGGACTGGTCCCGTCGGTGGCGCAAGAAACTGGGTCTCGGTGGCGAAGCCGATGTACCCCGCCACCAACAGACCTGGTTTGAGCGCGAAGACGGGCGCCAGGGGCCTGCTTCTGAGTGGGAAGAGGATGAAGAGGAAGATTCTGAGGAGCGGATCTTCGACGGCGAGGAAGAGGATGCAGACATACATCCTCTGCGAAAGGCCCTGGCCTATGGTGTTCTGCTTGTGGTCCTGGCTGGCGGGCTGTGGCAAAGCGGCGCCTGGAACTGGGCG
Organism: uncultured Gemmatimonadaceae bacterium; assembly: GCA_937919035.1. Lineage (GTDB taxonomy): Bacteria > Latescibacterota > UBA2968 > UBA8231 > UBA8231 > UBA8231. The sequence continues at coordinate 5,506 of CALFPI010000465.1, read as the reverse complement.
GCGAGCACGATCAATGGTTCGCCTCCAGTCATGGCCCCCGAAGCCCGGCAGATGGTTGTAGTTGAGGATGCGACGGCGCGACCGTCTGCGCTAGCGCAGGCCCGGACTGAGATGCCCGTCGTCCAGGAGAGCGTCGCAACTGCCGAGGTTGCCGCGATGGAACCACCCGCCGCCACTGCCTCGCTGACGCCGCACGTCGTCATCAGCCAATACCCATACTCGGTTCGTGTCGCTTCCTACCCGGCAGACAGTCGCTGGGCTACATCGACTCTGCAGGGGCTGCGGGAGCGGGGAGAACCGGCTTTTTTCAGTCCTGTGAAGGTGCGAGGCGAGCATTATCGTCGGCTTCTGATCGGTCGCAGAGCCACGTGGGAGCAAGCCTACGAGGACGCCAGACGTTTGCGCCTGGCCGGTGTGCTGGAGGAGTTCACCATTCTGCGGTTGCCTTACGCCATTGCCGGCTTCGATGCCAGTGACGATCACTGGCGCGACTATACCACTGGCGTCGACGATGTCCTCGGGGGTGCCTTCGAAACTCAGGAGGAGGCGACGCTCCTGGTACCCTGACAGCAGCGGCCACGGGTGAAATTCCTTCGCTGTGGGCCGGTAGCTGTCACAAGTGGACATCGCAACCACGTATGCTGAGCCAGACCTTCACCAACATGATGGCCCCGCTCCCGGAGGCACGTTGAGCTCGACATCCTCGGCTCTCGGCTTCTATCGCGTCGGCCTTTCCGGTCAACCCTTGACGTTTCTTGTGGCGATCATCGTGGTCTGCCTCGGACTGTCCACGCTGCTGGCACTGGCCCCGTATCTCGTGGGGGCCGCCGTCGCTGCGGCTGTGACCGTGTTCATCATCTGTTTTGTCAGCACCGAGGCAAGCCTCTATTTATTGGTTCTGTCGATGTTGCTGTCACCAGAGATCGGCATAGGAGCACTCGCGGGCGGTAACCCTACGACCGGTTCCCGAGGCGTCACGATCCGGACCGAGGATCTGATGCTTGTCATCATGAGCTTCGCCTGGCTTGTGCGAACGGCCGTGCATAAGGACCTGGGGCTCGTCCGTGACACCCCACTGAACCAGCCCATCGCCGCCTATGTTGTTGCCTGCGCACTGGCGACAGGAATGGGACTGATCCTTGGCTATGTCGAGGGCGTGACGGGGGCCTTTTTCGTGCTCAAGTACGTCGAATATTTCGTCATCTATTTCATCGTTGCCAACAACGTCCGGGAGCGGAGTCAGATCCGTCGGCTGACGATCGTGATGCTTGTTACGGCCCTTATTGTCAGTGTCGTCGCCATCGTGCAGATCCCCTCCGGCGCGCGCGTGTCGGCTCCCTTTGAAGGGGATCAGGGCGAACCCAATACCCTCGGCGGCTACCTGCTGCTGATCGGGTGCGTGACTGGGGGACTGTTGGTGTCGATCCGGGGTCGATCGAAACGACTTATGCTGGTCGGATTGTTGATGTTCATGATCGGCCCCTTCCTGCTTACGCTGTCCCGCGGTTCCTACCTTGCTCTGCCCTTCGCTTATATGGCACTGGTCTTTCTCAAGCGGCGGAAGCGCTTTGGCATGATTGCCACCTTTGTTGTTCTTGCCACGATCGGCGCGGTGGCAGCCCCGCAAGCCGTCAAGGATCGCATCATGTACACGGTGAATCAGGGGGCTACGAGCCACCATCGTGTGCAGGTGGGAGACGTAAAACTCGACAGTTCCACCTCCGCCCGCCTGGCGAGCTGGCAGCAAGCCATCACGGCCTGGTCGGCGAGTCCGATCTGGGGCTACGGGATCACGGGGTACGCCTTTCTTGACGCGCAGTACCCGCGCGTGCTGGCGGAGACAGGACTCATCGGTGGAGTCACCTTTGCCGCCCTCATTCTCGCCCTGTATCGGCAGGCCTACAGTCTGTACCGTACGACACAGGACTCCCTGTACGAGGGCCTTTCGATTGGCTTGTTAGCGGGGCTGACGGGTCTTCTCATCCACGCGGTTGGGGCCAATACCTTCACCATCGTGCGCATCATGGAGCCTTTCTGGCTGCTCGCGGGCCTGGTCGTCAGCAGCTCCAAGGTCGAGACATTGGCGCTGGTCAATGATGGTCATGCACCGGTGGCAGCATGAGTCGTCGCCTGCGGATGTTGCATGTCATTACACGGCTCGACCGTGGTGGCTCTGCGGAGAACACACTGCTCACTGTTGCCGGCCTGGACCCCGGGCGCTACGACATCACCGTCGCCTTAGGGCCCACTGCAGGTGAGCGCAGTCCGACCGAGGACGAGGCCCGTCGTCGCGGGGTGCGCTTCGTTGACGTGCCCCACCTCGTGCGCCCGCCGCGCCCGGCAAAGGACCTTCGTGCTGTCCGTTCTCTGCGGCAATTGTTGCGTGATCAGCCCTGGGATCTGGTCCATACCCACACGTCGAAGGCTGGGATCCTGGGACGTTGGGCGGCCCATCGTCAAGGTGTGCCGGGCATTGTACACACGCCGCATGGGCATGTGTTCTATGGATACCATGGCAGAGTCGCGACGCACGCCTTTCTTCATCTGGAGCGGCGTGCCGCCAGGTGGTGCCATCGCCTCGTGGCATTGACGGATGCCGATCGGGATGATCACCTCCGTTTCGGTGTGGGTGCCCCATCCCAGTGGCGTGTCATTCACAGCGGCGTGGATTTCACACCCTTGGACAAGAGGGCAACCGATATCATGTCGGTGCGCACGGCACTCGGTTTTGGTGCGCAGGATCTCGTCGTTGGAACTCTCGGGCGTCTTACGGCAGTGAAAGGCCAGGAGGATCTCGTGCGCGCGCTCGCCCGCCTGCTGCCGGTGGTACCGGCGGCGCGCTTGCTGCTGGTGGGTGATGGCGAGCACGAATCGGCGCTGCGCCGCCTGGCTGCCGATCTCGGCGTGCTGTCGAAAATTGTGTTTGCCGGCTGGCGGCAGGATGTTGGAGACGTGTTACGTGCCGTCGATATTTTCGCCTTGCCATCGCACAATGAAGGCATGGGCAAGGCCTTGGTGGAGGCGATGTATCTTGCTCGCCCCGTGGTCGCCACCAATGTCGGGGGCATCCCGGAGTTGATCAGCGACGGTATCGAGGGACTGCTTGTCCCGCCGCGCGATCCTGCCTCCCTGGCGGCGGCGCTGCAACGCCTGGCCGAAGATGCAGATCTTCGACTGCGTCTGGGAAACCACGCCGCCACAAAGGCGAAGGTCTATGGCAGTGAGTCCATGTTGCGCAAGCTCTCTGCTTTGTATGAGGAACTGGCAGGCGTCCATGGTGGGTCTGAAGGGGGCGCAACGATTGCGACGTAGTCTTTCTCAGATCTGCCTGCATGTTCTGCTGTTCGGCCTGCTGACTCCGTTACCCGGCGACGGACAGGATCCGCAATGGGGGTCGAGAACGTTCGAGCCGGTGCGCGCCGCCATTCATGTGCATTCGTCGTACAGCACGGGGGATGAGTCGCTGCGCGAGATTGCCGAACAGGCTCGTGCCAACGGGCTCGCAGTGCTCATTCTCACTGATGATGATCTGCTGGAAGTCTCCTATGGTCTGCCGCCATGGTCCAGACTCCTGCGGGTGACACAGTCAGAGGAGGCTTTGTTCACTGACAATCGGCTGGAGGCATATCTCGACGAGATCCGTCAACTCGATGCCAGCTTTGAAGACCTGGTGATCATCGACGGCGTGGAATCGGCCCCCTACTACACCTGGGATGTGGACTGGGCCCAGCGCCGTTGGACGGTGCGAGGCTGGAACAAGCACCTGCTTGCCATCGGGCTCGACAGTGCCGATGCCTATCGGGGGCTGCCGGTCCTGGGTGGTGACGGGATGTGGCTGCCGCAGGACGGCTCTGCTGTACTGCGTATGCTCTGGCCGGTTCTCGGCCTGTTCTACGCCCTCTGGCTTGGCCGCCGGATGCACGGGACTGTCCTGCGCCTGCTCGTGGCCAGTATCTGCCTGCTCTTTCTGCTGGATGGTTCCCTTGGTGATTTCCGCGTCGCGCGATTCGATGCCAATGTCGATACTGGGCCGCAGCCGTACCAGGCGTGGATTGACGCTGTCGCCGCTGCCGATGGTCTGAGTTTCTGGGCCCACCCCGAAGCAGCCTTGACGATTCCGGCCCACAGCGTCGCCGGCATCGTTGAGGTCCACAGCCAGACGCCTGCCCATGCAGGGGATCTGCTGGCAACGCAGGGCTATACGGGCTTTGCCGCTCTCTATGCGGACAACGTGACCGCCACGGAACCGGGCCGCGAGTGGGATCAGACACTGATCGAGTATCTGCAGGGACGTCGCGCGCGGCCTTCATGGGGCATGGGTGAAATCGACTATCATCGTCAGGAGCGGGGGGCGGAGCTTCACGACATCCAGACGGTCCTGTTTGTGGAAGAACGGAGTCGACAGGGCGTTCTCGAGGCCTTGACCCACGGACGGGCCTACGCGGTCCGGGGGGGGGATGAAGCGCTGCAACTGCAGCGCTTTGTCGCCACGACTGTCGTTGGTGAGGCTGTCGCCGGTCAGCAAGTGTCGACAGCTGGCAAGCCATGGACGGTGTCTGCCGTCATTGACAAGGCAAACGGAACTACAGAAGTCGTCGACCTGCGCCTGGTGCGCGGAACGGCTCAGGGGCAGGTGGAGGTGGTGGCAAGGCTTAGTGGTAGCACTCCTTTGCACGTCGAGCACGTCGAGACGCGCCTGCCCCAGGATGAGCAGTGTTACTTTCGCCTGCTGGTAACCAGTCGCACTTCGATACTGACGTCGAATCCGATTTTCCTGCGTGGCACGGACTAGCAGATGCTCGTCACCATCCACCAACCACAGTTCATGCCCTGGCTTGGATACTTCGATAAGATGGACCTGGCGGACAGGTTCGTGCTGCTCGACACGGTGCAATACAAGAAGAATGAGTGGCAGAACCGAAATCGTCTCAAGGCCGTCCATGGGCCGCAATGGTTGACGGTGCCCGTGCGGTTTCGTTTTCCCGACCGCATCGAGGCAGTTGTTGTCAACGATGATGCTCCGTGGCGCCACAAACACCAGCAGGCGTTGCGGACCAACTATGGGAAAGCGCAGTTCTTCGAAGCGGAAGCAGCATCACTTGCAGCCCTGTACTCCACTTCGGCGACCCACCTGCGAGATGTCAATGGCCTGTCCATCGACTGGCTCGCTGCACGCCTCGATATCGACACGGAGCGTTGTTGGGCATCGGCACTGCCAGTCACAGAGGAGGAGCCGACACGTCGCCTGGTTGAAATCTGCCGGCACCTGGGTGCGTCGGCCTACCTGTCGGGTGCTGAGGGCCGCAACTACCTTGATGTGGCGCAATTCACCACTGCTGGTATCGAAGTGATCTTCCAGCATTACACACCCACCGAGTACCCACAGCTGTACGGAGACTTCCTGTCACACATGTCAGCCCTGGATCTGGTGCTCAATTGTGGTCCCGCCAGTGCCCGGGTCATGCGTGCGGGCCGGGGGACCGAAGGTAGCGCAAGCGACCAAGGA
>CALFPI010000464.1 GCA_937919035.1 uncultured Gemmatimonadaceae bacterium | reverse complement strand
CGTCGGCGCATAGACCTCGAAGCCTCGTGGAGAGATATCGGGATCGGGGATGACTTGCACGTTGCCATCACCCTCGATCTCAACCCGCAGCGTCACCGGATCACCCGCCTGGACTTGTTGTGGCTGTGCCTCAGCTTTGGTACTGAAATGGCCAACGGCGCCAGCGAAGTCCGCAGGGCGTCCCTTCTCAGGCAGGGACAACACCTGCACCGACAGGGGCATGCTGCGCACCATGAGGGTTTGCCCGCGACTGAATATGGGATCGTCGAACATACTCAGTGCGTCGAGGAGGCTACCCCGATTGCGCCCCTGCGGAACCGAACAGGAGACCACCAACGATTCGATGGTGTGCTTCCCGTCACTTGTCGGAAACAGTGCGACGCGTCGCAACGGCGCGACATTGAAGGCAACGCCGTTGATGATTTCCTGTTGTGGCGCCAGCCGCTGCGCGACAAACAGCTCCTTCACCCAGAACCCCGTGAAGGTCGGAATCTCGGCGAAGCCGACGTCGCGCAGATTGAACCGATAACACAGATCAAAACGAACGACCACCTGTTGCCCGACGTAGGCCGTATCGCGCTCGACGACAGCCCGAACAAAGAGCACGTCTTCGATCGTTTCTGCGTCATTGGTTGCCGCCTGCCCGGGCTTCTTCTGATTGCGGCGCACGATCTCGATGTCAATCGCTTCCGTCGTCAGGGTCGTGCCGCCGAAGGCAATGCTGGCAGGCCCGATTCGGAAGCGACCGAGTTTCTTGCCATATAACGAGTACACCAGCTCTCGGGAGAAGCTGGAGCGGCCGTTGACCATCTCAAGTCGCGTCGACAGCGACGGACCAAAAGCATCGAAATCTGACAGATCGAGTGTTGGTGAAGGCACGTGGCTGAGATTCCCTGAAGATGTCAGGGTCAACGTCAACTGAATGGGTTCGGATTGTGATGCCCGTGCCCGGTCGACGCTGGCATGGAACTCCATTTCGGCCAAAGCCTGCCCAACAGAGCCGACGAGCAACAGGGCAATCATGGTCATCCGGCCTGCGCTCAACATTCGCATGCGCCTACCAGTCCTGCTTGTCGTCGCCGCGGCGCTTGGCTCGGTAACGGCGTTGTTGCGATTGGGCGTCACGGTCGTTCAGCGCATCGAGCAATTGTTCAGCTTCCTTCTCGTCCATCGGTGCCGATTCGTCGGTTTGCGCCTGGTCCTCCTCTGCAGAATCGGCATTCTCATCCTCGCCCTCATCAGGAGCATCGTTCTGCTGCTCTTCGGGCGTCTGCTCATCCTCAGACTCATCCTCGCCTGCCTGCGATTCGGATTCATCCTCCGCCTCGGAGGACTCCCCTTCCGAGGGCTGATCCTGTTGTTGCTTGTCTCCCGAATCTTCGGATTCTTCCGAGTCTTGGCCACCCTCCTGGGGCTGGGGCGGCGGCGTCTGCAGCAAGCGCAAGGCAAGTTCAAGGTTTGCCTTGGCATCGATATCGTCCGGGCTGCGCTCCAGGGATTGCTTGTATGCTTCGGCCGCTGCAGCGTAGTCCTTCAGCTGAAAGTGCGTATTGCCCTTGTTATAGAAGCCGCGAGCTGCCAGATCGGCCTCTGGTGCGGCCGCCGCCCGTTCGAACTCCTGCAAGGCGTTCTCGTAGTCACCGAGTTGGTACAGCGCGTCTCCAACGTTCAGATGCAGAGCACCGGATTCCGGGCGTTCGACGAGGGCGTCACGGTAGGCTCGCAGAGCCTCATCGTAACGGCCTGACTCGTAGTGCACCTGTGCCTCGGCACTGCGCGAGGCCACCGGGTCGCCGACGGTTGCTGCCTTCGCGGGCAGTACGCCAAACGCGCAGATCAGCAAAGCTGTACATCTCATGCGAACCGCCCCTGCCACTCGCGTCGTGGGCGGGCTCGTTCGGACAGGATCGCCTCGGCAAGAAAGCACAGCAGCGCTGCCAGCAGTGGCAACTGGAAGCGCTCTTCGTAGCGCGTGAACCGTTCGGCGCCCAGTTCCTTCTCTTCCAGACCAGCGATCCGATCGACGAGATCCGTCATCTCTCCCCCGGCGAGACTGCTGCGCCAGTAGGCCCCCTCGCCGGCGGCAGCGACGCCCCGCAGAGCCGCTTCATCGAGCCGGGTTTTCACGTAATTCCCGTCGCCGTCCTTGTGGTACTCCAGACGTGTACCGTCGTCGGCTCGCAGCGGGATCAGGTCTCCATCGGGTGTTCCCATACCTATGCAGTAGACGCGTGCGCCCTGAGCAGCCAGTTCTGCCGCCGCCCCGCTGGCATCTCCTGCATGGGCCTCGCCGTCGCTGAAAACGACGACCACCTTGTACTGCTGGTCATCTTCGTTGAACGACTTGCCAGCCGTCTCCAGCGCTCGTTCAAGGGACGTGCCCTGTGAGGGAATATCTCCCCCGTTGAGACCTGACAGCAGCATACGCATGGCACTGTGATCGAGTGTCAACGGACACTGGACAAAGGCATTGGCGGCAAATACCACCAACCCAGCACGGTCACCCTCGAGTTGGTCAAGCAATTGACCAATGACGTGGCGCGCCCGCATCAGGCGGCTCGGGCGCACGTCCTCGGCAAGCATGCTGCGTGACAGATCGAGGACCACCATGACGTCCACCCCACGACGCTCCGCCATTTCCAGTCGCACACCAAACTGTGGCCCTGTCAGGGCGATCACGAGCATCAACATGCCGACGATGGTGAGCACGGACTTCATCTGTTGGCGCCCACGGCGAACCGTCCGCGTCAGGCGCACGGAAACTTCGGGACCGGCAAAAAGGGCCAGATCTCGCTGCCGCTGGCGCGTAGCCCACAGGGCAAACAGGGCCAACAGAGGTAGCAGCAACAGCAGCCAGGCGCTATCGGGGGAGGCGAATCGCATGAGTCAGTTCTTCACGGCAGGGAGCGCAGACGCGTCTGGCGCAGAACGAATTCGCCCAGCAGCAGCAGCAGTCCGGGCCACAAAAAACTGGCATACCGCTCGGAGTATTCCAGGTGGATGCGGCTGGTTACTTCTGAGGTCTCCAGACGCCCGATCTCTTCGTAGATCTCGGCAAGTTTCTCCCCGCTCGTGGCATGGTAGTACTGGCCGCCGGTGGCTGCAGCAATCTGCTGCAGGGCCGCCTCATCAAAATCGACACCGCCCTGGCGGCGCAAACCATGCGATTCGGCGCCGATGCCAATCGTGTAGAAGCGCACACCGACGGCAGTGGCAACATCAGCGGCCGTTGCAGGATCGATCTCGCCAGCGTTGTTGACACCATCCGTCAACAGAATGGCGACCCGGCTGCCACCACCTTCGGTCGCACCTCGGCCCGAGGTGTCGCGGAGGCGGTTGATGGCATTGATCATCGCCATGCCGATGGCGGTTCCATCCCATGACTCCTCGGCGATGCGAATCTCACTGAGGAACTGCAGTAGCACATCATAGTCGAGCGTGAGGGGGCACTGGGTGAAGCTCTCCCCCGCAAAGACCACCATGCCGATCCGGTCGCTCTGCCGATTTTCGATGAAACGCGCCACGACGGCGCGCGCGACCTCGAGTCGGTTGGCTGATCCGAGATCCCGGGCTTGCATGCTGCTGGAGACGTCAAGGACCAGCATGATGTCGACACCCTCGGCCGAAACATCGACGACGGATGCGCCGCTCTGTGGGCGCGCCATGGCAATCACCAGACAGCCAAGGCCAACGATGCGTACGGCAAACAGCAAGGGACGCACCCGTGCCCAGAAGCTCACAGGCAACGGCAGCGACCCGAGATAGGAGAATCGAATGCTGCCATGCAAGCGGCGGCCATGCGCAATTTGGCGCCACACCAGCCATGGGAGGATGAGCAGACCGGCGAGCCACAGGGGTTGGGCGAAGCGCAAGGCGTCCACTATGCGGCGGCCTCAGCAGGAGTGATCGCAGGATGGGTCTCAGCAGTTGTCGTGGCAGCCTGTGCCTCCACCTGACGCTCGACCAGCCTGGCCTCCACCTCACGAACGATGTCAGCCCCATCAACAGGCGCCCGACGGGCGATCTCTGCCTCAGGTTCGGCACGGGCGAATTTCACCAGGTCCGCAGCCTTGAGGAACTCGATGATGCTAGCCGCCGAGTCGGCGTCAACATCGTCCGTCGCGACAAGATCGGCAGCGATCTCCGCCGTCGTTCTTTCCAGAGCATCAATCCGGGTACGGTCCTCAAGAAAGCGGCGCATTACATCGGCGAGACGGGTGTAGTAGAGCTTGGTCGCTCCCCGTTCCAACAGACCCATATCGGCAATGCGGGCGAACTCGCGGACGTAATCTACAGGACCGCGCGGCGCAGGCGCAGCGGCCAATGCCGCCACCGGACTCCGGCGCAGAAAGCGCCATGCCAGGTAGGCGACACCTGCAGCCAACAAGGCGGCGAGTATACCCGCCAGCCAGAGGGGCACACCACCGGCGATCCACAGGGGAGGCTTGATATCCCGCAGGTCATCCCCTTCTGCCGGATCCCGCACAGGCTCGACTGCTACGGCAAGGGCTTCTGAAAGGAGATGTGTGGTATCACCTGAAGCCGACACAACAGGGACCGTGATGACGGGAATCTGATCCGCCTCGAGGGTATACGCGCGCAATTCGTAGACACGCTCATCCCGCTGTCGCCCCGGTCCAAGATCGGAGACTCTTGCCGCGGCGGCAGAGTGCACAACGAAGGGGTCGAGTTGGCCAGCAAGATTGGGAAACAGCGTCCGCGCGTCGGTATCGCGATCGACAGTCAGGCGCAGAAGCAGTGGATCGCCCAGGGTGGCAGACACGGTGTTGAGACGGGCCGTCAACGCGGGCTCGGAGGCACCGGCATCGACGGTCGCCCACAGACAACAGAGCGCGACGAGGGCCAGGCGCTTCTTGCCGGCGCTGTCCCGCCTATTGCGCCGCAGCAGGATCGACGTCTGCACCATCCGGTTCCTGCGTCGGTGGCGTGGATACATCATCCAGACCAAGATGCAGGCCTTCCACCTCGTCATCATCCACAACACTGATACTCAGAGGCTCGTCGCCCATGACAAAGGCTTCGCCGTCACCACGAGCCCCGACCTGCAATCTTGCCATCGAACCATCGGCGCGTGTCACGACGATGGACCACTGCGGTGTATCCAGGCCAAAGGCGGCAAGAGGCAACCGGTCCGCAGACGCGGCATCGGCGGCAAATCGCGCGGCTTCGAGGGCGTCGAGATCCGCCAACAGACTGCTGAAGCGCCAGCTCTTGGCCTCGCGCCCTGGGGGCGTCGTCAGGTGCCAGGTTTCTGCGGAATCACGCGCAGCAGACCAGAGCACGTCACCCCCTTCCTGCAGAGCTACTGCAGTTACACCAGCGGCCTCAACATGCAGGACCCGCTTGTCACGCAAATCGGCAACCGGCGTGCGCAGTTGCCCGACCAGTGTCGAGTCCACGAGAAACACGTGGGGTCGGCTCGTATCGAGGGCCTGCACAGAACCCTTCTCCGTGGCGGCCCCCAGCAGCAGGCGCTTCTGGGCACGATCATCCCCGACCCACAGAGTCAATTCGAGGGCAGCATGCGCCAAACCGGTGTCCACTAGACCGGCAGCGGCAAGATCTGCCGGCGAGGGCTGTTCCAGAAGGATTCGTTCGGTCTTTGCATTCTGCAGACTCGACAGAATGCTGTTGATCTTGCTGGCGTCGCCCTGGCGGGCCAGTGGCGATTCGAGCAGCCAGCCGCCCTCTGTGGCTCGTGACGCCTCGATGGTCGGCTCCCCCGCACGCTGCAGGCGGACCCGGCGGACATCACCCGACTCAAAAGCAAGAACGCGACGGTCCCGCAGATCGAAGATGCTCTTGTTGAGATTGTCGAAGCGCCAGGCGCGGACCCGCAGAACTTCAGGATTGCCCGAGCCGCCACGCTGTACATAGGTAAAGCGGTCCGTGGGCGTGTCGTCGCCGAAGCGCAACGTATCCAGCGGCCCCATGTCTTCAAGCAGATCGACATGCACGCGCAGGCGTGGCTTGTCCAGGCCATATCCGGCCAGGATCGACAGGTCCGCCGCGACAGACGAACTGTCACGCAGGGGCTCACCTTCCAGTTCCACTTCACCCATGGCGCGCAGCAAACGTTCGACCGCCTCCCCATCGGCATCCGTCTGTACCGGAGAGGTCAACCTCCAGACATCGCCCTGGCGTTCGACAACCAGCAGAGTGTCACCATGATCAATGCTCAGGCTCCGCACCTCATGCTCACTGAAGTCGAGCAACTGGCGGGCTCTCTCGGCCTCGACGCGCCGATCCTCGCCTCCCCTGATTTCATAGAAGTAGACGAACCCGAGCAGGGCGATGAAGACAACGCTGATGACGAGATTCGTCTTCAGTCGCATGATGTGAGGCTCCCTCTTGTCATCTCAGTCACGCGGGCACGGATGTCGGTTCTGTGCCTGCCGCCGATTGAAAGTCCTGGCGAATCCATACCAGGATACAGACGTTGGCGATACTCAATGCGGTGAATACGAACTGCAAGGTATCCTCGGGTATGACAACAAAGGACAACCCCGCGTTGGCCACGGCTGTGGCCAGTGCCAGGGGCCACGCCAACGATCGACGGTAGAACAACCCGTGGGCGATGGCGGCACATAACATAGCCAGCAGCAGCAGTCCTTCCCCGCGCAAGACACTGCCCTCACTGGCGCCGATAACGGCGACGATGAAGTAGTAGACCGCGATGGCAACAAAGTTGTATACCAGCCAGGAGACGAAACCGCTGGAATAGGTGGCGTAACCACGCCGCAACATGATGACGAAGCCCGAGAGGGCAACGGCAAAGGGCAGCACGAATACCGACAGCCAGAGGACAGTAGACCCGGCATTGCCGACAAGATTTATCGGATTGAAACGAGGCTCACGCACCGGGATGTCAAGATTGCCCTCGCCCTCAGCCAGCCAGCGGACCGCGCTGGCGAGCAACTCGCCATTGGCCTGTTGTCCGAAGTACTGATTGCTGGCAAAGTCGGTGTCGCCAAAAACGACAATGCGTGTGCTCTCACCCGCCGCGGTCGAGTCTGCGTCGACGGTGACTGCTACAGCCAGGGACAGGGGACCGGGGTAATCACTATCCGCGTCGTAGTCGACTTCGCCACCATCGCCGCGAACCACACCGAGATCGGACTCACCCCAGGCATTACGGTCTGTATGTAACAACTCCGTCGCCCCACCCACTCGGGACGTGGCCGCCACGGACCTTGCCCAGGGAAAGAAGCTCATCGTCCCCCGGGTCATGCCTTCCGTAATCGGATGATCGGCATAGCTGATGACGACCGGAACCGAGACATCGGCGCCGAAGAGTTGTCCAAGGCCACTGAGATCGACGATGAAATTGTCACCGATGTCGATATCATAATCATCACGGAGAAGGTCTTCGAGGCCGCTGACCGTTGCCGGATCAACCAACAGCAACAGGTCGCCGCCACGCTGCAGGTATTGCCTGACTGCGTCCACGGCCTCCGCGGAGAACTCCGTCTCCGGCCCAAGGATCGCCAGCAGCGAAACGTGATCGAGAGGATCCTTGCCGAGTTTGACGTTCGTCTCAATCTCCAGATTGAGTTCCTTGAGCCGTCCGTTGAAGATGCTGAAGCCCTCTCCATCGACACTGGTCAACTCACCTTCGCCATGGCCACCGGTGAAGGCGATTACCCTCTCGTCGGCCACCAGGGCGCGACGGATGGCGTTGGTCAGCGCCCCCTCGGATTGCGCCGTGATGCGCTCTGCTGCCACCTTGCCGTCGCCGCTGACTTCGATGATGGATGTACCCCGTTCGCGCACGTCGTACTGGCGAACCTGCAGCGCCTCTTTCTGCGGATCGAGGATGTCGTACTCGAAGTTCGGCGTGATATAGCCGAATTCCTTCATGACATCCTGATACCGTCCACCCTCCAGATCTGACATGAAGGTCTTCACATGGATCAGCTTGCCTTCATCTTCCGCTTGCTGCAGAACTTCTCGGGTCTCGGTCGACAGGGTGTAGACCGCGTCCTCGGTGACGTCGACT
>CALFPI010000463.1 GCA_937919035.1 uncultured Gemmatimonadaceae bacterium | reverse complement strand
CCGTTTAGCATTGCCCTGATTTTTCTCTTGAGCCTGGTTGTGGCTTGTGGCGAAACGGCCGTTCCCACCGCCCCGGTCGCCGATGCCGTTCCACGCGGCAGCCGCATTCTGAGCATGGACGTCACCGAAGCGGTCGACGGCGATTTTAACGCTGCGCTGCAACTCGCCAAATCTGTGGGGGTAACGGCCGTTACCCTCACCGTCTACTGGGATGAAATTGAAACTGCGCCGGGCGTGTACACGCCCGATCCCAACTGGTTGGAAATCGCCAATCTTTACTATCCGGCACAGGAAATGCAGGTGTCGCTGACCATTTCCGTCATCGACACTGATAATCTGCGCCTACCACCTGATCTGGCCGGTAAACCGTTCGACGACTCGGCCGTGATTGCCCGCTTTAACGGCTTGCTCGACTACGTCGCCGCACAGCTCCCCGACCTGACGTTGAAATCGCTGGCGATTGGCAATGAGATTGATATCTATCTGGGGACGGATGCGGCACAATGGGGCGCGTATGAGACATTTTTCATGGAAACGGCCGGACACGCCCACGCCCTCTGGCCTACTCTCCCCGTCGGCAGCAAGACCACCTTCGACGGCATCGCCGGCGATCCCGCGCCCGCCATTCAATCCATCAACCAGTTCAGCGATGTCGTTCTGGTAACATACTACCCACTCAATGCAGATTTCACTGTGCGCGAAGCGGCTACGGTTCACGACGATTTTCAGACACTAACCGACGCCTTTCCCGATCAGCTCATCTACCTGTTGGAGGTCGGCTACCCATCCGGGGATGGCAACCACAGCTCCTATGCCAAACAGACCGCGTTCATTGGCGAATTGTTTGTGGCCTGGGATACCCATGCCGAGCAGATTCCGCTCGTCAACTACACATGGCAAACCGACATGCCGCCCGATGCAGTCAAGCAGATGGCCGATGACTATCATTTTGACAGCCCCGGTTTTGTCAGCTACCTGGCTACGCTGGGCTTGCGAACGTTTGACAATGCCGACAAGCCCGCTTTTCGTCAGGTCGCTACCGAAACAGAAGCTCGGGGCTGGTAGCAAAAAGAGGGTCCCAGTGCCCGCCAGGCGTCCAGAGCTTTCTCCGAAAGCCACACCGTGAGATCGCCACGTTTCCTCACCCGCTGTCGCGGCTGCCTGCGATGGACGGAATACAACTGACACAGCACCTGAGCGTCAGGCGCGCAGATGCTCACCATCGAAACGCGCCAGACCACGCTCATAGACGCTGAAGTGTTCCCCCTCCGCCTCTTCCGGGTCCACATACTTCAGATACATCGCCTGCTCGGGTTTGTCTCCGGACAGCTTGCGGCGGCTCTGCTGCAGATCACTGGTCGCATCATGCCAGCGGACCTCACCCTCCTGTAACAGCACATATTCACCGGCATACTGATCGACGAGGTCCTGGCGATGGTCGCGATAGAACAACCCCTGCTCACAGGTCGTGCGCTGCCAGCTGTGTACGATCTCCATGGAATCGGTGAGATTTGCATAGAACGCGCCCAGGGGGCGCTCGACCTCTGACTCAAAGTCGATCTGGTCCAGATCGACAGTGCCGAATCCACCTTCAGCGGCGACTTTGAGCGAATTCCGATCGCGATGGAAGGGCGGCGTCAACCAGTCACTCTGCGGATCGTGCCCCATCAGCCAGGCCGCACAGGCATCGGTGGCAATCGTGTGGTCCCCCACCACCAGGGCATTGGCCACTACGGCGGGGCTCTCATCCAGCCCGTTGCCCCATTCCTGCCCTGACTGACCCACCAGGCCATCGATGATGTTGAGGGTTGGTGCGAAGATGCGGCCCAGATCTGCAAGCATATAGGGCATCCGCACCAGATGATGGTAGTAGGTGCGCGCGTGCCCTCGAGGCTCGCCGGGCATCAGGCCGAAGAGATTCTTCAGACTCAGCGTCACGCCCATGAAGGCATGATTTTTCATCTTCGCCAGGGAGACGAATTCGTCGACCTCTACGGCTGACTCTGGCAACAGATACTGCGAGAACATCTGCCCGCCACCGGGGACGGGGTAGATCTTCGTCGGCGTCTGGTGACCGACGACGTAGTCGACACCATACTCCTTCAACGCCGGCAGGGCGGCGGCCGTTTCGATCGCATCGGTCCCGTTGTACATCGCGTAGAAGCTGACATCGGTGCAGATGATCTCGGCCGTCGTACGCTCGCGCAGCAGGCGCAATGTGGCCCGCACGACCTTGTCGCAGACCAATTGCTGCAGCATCCCGGCGTGTGTCACATGTCCATCCGGGTGTTTGTCCTGGTTGATCTTGATGCCAATCCGCTTGGCCCTGGCAAGACGCTCCCAGGTGTTCGTGAGAGGTGCCGTCGCGCGCACCAGCACCTGATAGACTTCCTCCTCTGTCGCCAGATGGTCGCAGTGCATGGCCCGTACCGTAAAGTCCCTGTCGCTCACTGAAAATCCTGCCTTCCTTGTCATGCCATCGTGGTCTGTCATAGCCTACAATACAGCTAGACACCACCTGCCGTCACGTGCCCGGGAGGCGTGCCTGATGAATGGCGCCTGCGCCCAGGCTGCACGAACTCTGTCCATCACGGCGTCAGACTTCATTCGATGTTTCCCCCATCAACTCAAGTGGAGTTACAAGGCTCGGTACAATAAGGTCGGGTAGCATATTGATTGGCTTGATGTGTGAAAACTTGTTGCGTTGGCAAGTTGCATGCAATTCCAGGTCCGTAGAAAATCGGTATCGAAGTCTCGACGTAGACGCGTAGGTCGCGAATTCGGTATTGTACATAATGCCGAACCGTACGGAAGCATCGGGGAGCGAAGCTGACGCCAGTCACGACCTAGACGAGGGCAACCATCATGTTTGTAAGAGGGTTCCGGCTATTCATCGTCCCACTCGCGCTGCTTGGGTGCGGCGGTGATGATACCGCCTTCATTGAGAGCTTTGAGGATGGACCGTCTCAGTGGGAAGTCCCCGGCAGTATGGTCATCACGACCATCAATGCACACGCGGGGTCCCACAGCCAGACGTTCTTGGAAGCGGTAGGTGGTGGCGATGCATTCACATCGACGTTCCCCGTCACCCCGGGTCGAGCCTACTACTTACACGTGGCGCACATGTCTCTGGGCGGCGCAGGCTTCATCGGGATTGATCTCATCACGGAGAGCCCTGTCACCCTCCGGGACCAATGGCTGATCGGCGCCGATGCCCAAGCTCTGAGCCGATTCGACGGCGAGCCCGGCGTCTGGAAGGTCTACAGCCAGCCCTACACGATTCCAGACAACGTAACGCGGATCCGCATCAAGACGGAGGACGTGCGGGACAGTGAGTCGCCCGGTGTCCTCTTCGATGATATCGAGTGGACAACGAACTCGGAGCCATCCTTGTAAGGACCGATTACAACCCGCCGGGGAGGCGGTGTCGGGGGTGACGCAGGCATCACCGACCGGCGCTGGCGTACAAGATCGGACACGGTCGCTGTCTACTTGAACCGCAGGATTCGCCGCGCCGCCGCGCCCATCACGTTCTCCAGGTCCCGTTCGGGGATATCTGGCATCACCGTGGCCATCAACTCAACGGTCTTGCTGTAGCCGGGATCTTTCATCATGAATGGGAAGTCCGACCCCCACAGCGTATGGTCGGCGCCATAGCGTCCAACGAACGATCCAGGCGCGTGCCACCCCTGCAGATCCTCATACGGGTAGGACTCGTCGCTCATGGCGTAGGCTCCTGACATGATCGAGTACACATTCTCGAACTGGCAGAATCCGGCCGTCGTATGGTGCGTGATGGAAGGCTTCGCTACCTCGATATGCGGCTGGCCATCCTTCCAGCTCACTCCGCCCTTCCCCGCGCACACCATCATGTGCTTGAACACGACTCGGACCTGCGGGAACGCCTCCAGCAGAAACGGCACCATATGGACCTCAGCCGCCTCGGGATAGAGGTAGAGGACGAAGTCCTTTTCAGCGGCGTGCTCCCAGGCCGCGTACATCTTCCATTCCGGGGGGTTCATCGGCGACAGCGGATCGAGAGGTCCGCCGAACCGCTCCAACTGGAACCCAATCACGTCGCCCGCATCGGCGAGGCGATTCATGTGGTCCTTCACGTCGGCGACATCGTCCGGAATCAGCCCGATGCCTCTGAACTGCCCGGGATGATCCGCCAGGCACTTGAGCATATAGGCGTGCTGTTTGAACTGTGCTCCGCCAGCCTGGACGAGCACCGCCTGGTCGACATCGCTGGCCGCCATTTGCTCCAGCAACAATTCAGCCGGTGCTTCCCGCTCTTCAGCAAGCCCTGCCGAAACGTCTCGCGGGAACTCGTCGGATGGTTGCAGAAACACGTGCGCGAGCGCATCTATTTTGCCCATCAGATATTCTTCCCTCATTGCTCCGGTATCCGCCCAAAGCCGAACAGATCTTGCCGTTCCGGCGACAGGAGCTTCTTCAGACTCTCTCGCTGCTGGGTCCATTCCGGGCCGCGCGGGCTGTATTTGTCGCGCAGTTCGTTGAAGACGCAGTAGCCGCTGATGAGCGACTTCCGGGGCGTCGTCGTGCGATTGACCAGCGACGTATGCCACCCGTAGCAGTTGAAGATCACAGCCGTCCCGGCCTTTCCCGGCAGCGGCTTGATCCCCGGCATCGCATCCAGCCGCTTCACGCCGGGGTACGGCCCTGCGCCTTCCTTGTGGCTGCCAGGCACGTAGGCGAAGGCGCCGCGCTCCTCACCGACATCGTTCACGTAGATCTG
>CALFPI010000462.1 GCA_937919035.1 uncultured Gemmatimonadaceae bacterium | reverse complement strand
CGGCAGGCATCGATGATGGTCCCCCGGATCCGAAGTACCGCATTCGGACGGGTCGAACGCAGCCACAGGTGCCGATGCTCCATCAAAAAGGCGATGCCGTGCTCTTTTGGTGTGATCGGATAGTCATGGGCGGCACCGACAAGCTCGATGGACTGGACCCCGAGCTCAAAGCCCAGTGACGAGCGGGCATCGGCACGTATCTCGCCTCGCACGATCACAGACGACTCCTGCGTCAACTCGCCAGCCTGGGTGAAGGTCTCTGGAGTCACTTCTCCCTTGAAAACCACGCACTGAATGATGCCGGAGCCATCGCGGAGCTGAAGGAAATGAAGCTTGCCGCTGGAACGAACATTGTAAATCCACCCCCGCAACTCGACCGCACTGCCTTCATGTTGTGCGACCTCGCCGACGCGCACAACGGGCGGGTGTTGACTGGACATCTGCTGCCTGCTTCCCGGTGGCATGGTGAACCGCAGAAAATAAAAAAGACTACCAAAGCTGATGGACGACGCGTACTGGCGCGGTGTCGAGCTTCGGTAGTCTTAATGGTTGCGCCGATGCGGAGTTCACACCTGCGACTGTCGACCGCCTCAGCTCTTCGGCAGTAGTGCCTTCCGGCTAAGTCGGATCTTTCCGGCGTTGTCGATATCGAGAACCTTCACCGTCACCTTATCGCCCTCTTTGACGATGTCCTCAACATTCTCAACACGATGATGGTCCAGCTCAGAGACATGCAACAGGCCTTCTTTGCCGGGAAGGATCTCGACAAAGGCGCCAAAGGGCATGATGCGCTTGACTGTGCCCTCGTACTGCTTGTCAATCACTGCATCAGCCGTGATCGCCTCGATCATCGCCAGCGCCGCACTAGCGGCAGACGCCTCGACGGCCGATACCGTGATCGTGCCGTCGTCAGCAACAGCAACGCTGGCTCCGGTCTTCTCGATTTCGCGGATCATGCGGCCACCAGGTCCGATGACGGCGCCGATCTTCGACGGGTCGATCTTGATGTATTCGATTCGTGGTGCGAACTGAGACAGCTCAGCCCGTGGCGCATCGATACACGCGTTCATCGACTTGAGAATGTGCATGCGTCCCGCACGTGCGCGACCCAGAGCCTCCTCAAGGATCTCAAGACTGATACCGGCGATCTTGTTCTCCATCTGAACTGCAGTGATGCCTTCCTCGGTGCCCGCCACCTTGAGGTCCATGTCGCCGAGGAAGTCCTCGTCGCCCAGGATATCGGTGAGGATCACGTAGTCATCACCCTCGCTGATAAGGCCGACACCGGAGGCGGTCACTGCCGCTTTGATCGGCACGCCAGCAGCCATCATTGCCATCGAACAACCGCACACCGTGGCCATCGATGTCGAGCCGTTCGACGATTGAATGTCGGCAACCAGACGCAAGGTATACGGGAAAGAATCAACTGCGGGAATGACCGGCTCCAGGGCCTTCTCAGCCAGGTGCCCGTGGCCGATCTCCCGGCGTCCGGGACCACGAGGAAAGGATACCTCGTTGGTGCTGTATGAAGGGAAGTTGTAGTCGAGGTAGTACGACTTGAACGCCTTCCCCCGCAGGTCGTCCATCATTTTTTCGTCGAACTTATTGCCCAGCGTTGCTGTGCACAGCGCCTGTGTCTGGCCGCGATTGAACAGCGACGAACCGTGTGCGCGCGGCAGAATATCAACTTCACAGGAAATATCCCTGACCTCGTCGATGGCACGGCCATCGATGCGCTTCTTGTCCGTGAGGACCATCTTGCGCATGTCGGCCTTCGTCAGGTCGTAGAGCAACTCGCCGATTTCCTTACCTGAATCCGGGAATTTCTCTGCCAGTTCCGCGGCGACGTCGGTTTCCATCTGCTCGATCAACTCGCCCCGCTTGTCACGATCGCCGGCGCGGTTTGCTGCTGCAATCCGCTTCTTGGAAGCAGAGTCCACGGCTTTGACCAGAGCAGGATCAATCTTCGGAGCTGTGTACTCCATCTTGGTACGTCCAGCCTTCTTGGCCAGCTCTTCCTGAAGATCGAGCACGCCCTGCATGTTCTCATGGGCAAACTCGAGTGCTTCCAGCAGCGCCGCTTCAGAGATCTCATGGGCGCCACCCTCGACGGTGCCGATGCTGTTACGGTCACCTGAGATGATCAGATCCATGTCGCTCTCAGCGATCTGCTCGTTCGTCGGATTGATGATCAGGTCACCATCCACACGTCCCACACGCAGTGCTGCAATCGGGCCAGCGAAGGGAATATCAGAGACCAACAGCGAGGCTGAAGCGCCCACCATGCCAACGATGTCAGCGTCGTTCTCGCCATCGGAGGAGAGCACAGTGACAAAAACCTGGACCTCGAAACGGAATTTCTTCGGAAACAAGGGCCGGATCATGTGGTCGATCATGCGGGCGGAGAGTGTCTCCTTTTCGCCCATACGCCCTTCACGCTTGAAGAAGTTTCCAGGGATGCGACCCGCTGCATAGGCTTTCTCACGGTATTCGACCGTGAGTGGCAGGAAGTCTCGGTCCCCGGCCCGATGGGAGCGGCAGGCGGTAACCAGAACGATCGTGTCGGCGTAACGAGCCCAGACGGCGCCATTGGAGCGACCTGCGATCTTGCCGGTTTCCAGGGAGAGCGTCCGCCCGCCCCAGTCCATCTCAACTTTATGAATCATCTCTTCTGTCTTGCTTTCGTGTCTGCAACATATCGTTGCGTGATTGCCTTCATGGCGGACAGCGCACGATCGACGGTCAGTCCGGACAACCGGACCAATCGCATTCGACGCGATACTATCGACGCAACTCAAGATCCTTGATGAGCTGCGCGTACTGCTGCGGGTCTTTGCCCTGCAGATAGTTCTGCAGGCGACGACGACGGCCGATCAACACCAACAAGCCCCGCCGCGTGGCGAAGTCCTTGCGCTGGGCGCGCAGGTGTTCGGTGAGATTACGGATTCGTTCAGAGAGAATGGCGATCTGCACCGCCGACGACCCCGTGTCGTTCTCGCCCTCGCCGTACTTTGCTACCAATTCGCTCTTGCGCTCGATTGTGATGGACAACTCTTCTACCTCCGACTCTGTGTGATCTGTGCTCTTGCGAGGCTTCGTCTACCCGCTATGCACACGAACCCTCAATGGTGCGTGTGCGCTGAATGTCTTTCGCGATCTGCTCCGTCAGT
>CALFPI010000461.1 GCA_937919035.1 uncultured Gemmatimonadaceae bacterium | reverse complement strand
TCGGATCGACGTCATTCGCTACCTGAGCATCTGGTCGATCATCTGGCGGAACTGCGGCAAGCTGCCAGCGCCGTGGCACGCATCGCCGATGGCCTTGGTCAGCAGCTGCCCGCCGTGGGTCTGCGCTTTGCTCTCTATGAGAGTGGCGCCCAGGTGGCTCTCGTGGGCACCGCCGATATGGCTGAACTTGATACCAACGTCGATGCTGCTCTTGCCGGACCACTGCCACGTGATGCAGCGGCCGCGCTGCGTGAGATTCGAGTTGTCAACAAGTCACTGTTGAATCCGGGCACATGGCCCGTATCGTAATCCATCCATCAACCGACCCGGGAGGACCTGGATTTTCATGACGGACGTCGCCTACCGTTCCTGGTCACTGATTCATCAGGACCTGGAGCCCACGCAGCAGCAACCGACCATAACGCAGCCGCCAATGCTGACGACGATGGCTGTCGACCCGTGCGGCAGCCTCCATTTCGTACTGATCCACGCTCCGGAAGTTCTGCTGATCCGGCTGGTCGCTACCGGGTTTTCTGTTGAAGGGCGGGCCGAAGAATTCCTCCGGGTCTACCGGGGTGCACCGGGATCTTACAAGCCAGTGGCGGCCACGTGGCAACGAGGTCAGGATGGGGCAGAGGCGGTGTTCACGACAACAGTTTCTGGTGCGGGAGATTGTCTGAAGCTGCATCTGCCGCAGGGCCGGACTGCCATTGTCACCGGCATCTCCTTCAGGACTGAATAGATCCATGACCAACAACGCGAGACAGCTGATCGGCAAACATGTAGACGAGCTGGATACGCCGGTTCTGGTCGTTGATCTGGAACAATTCGAGACCAATGTCGCTACCATGGCTACCTACTGTCGGCGGCAGGGAGTCACCTGGCGCCCGCACAGCAAGAGCCACAAATGCCCCGACATTGCCAGAATTCAACTTGCCGCCGGGGCCACGGGCCTGACGTGCGCCAAACTCAGTGAGGCAGAGATCTTCGCCAACCACGGGGTGGCCGATATCCTCCTGGCCAATCAGCTGGCCTCCCCCTCTCGGCTCGAGCATCTGGCGCGGCTGCAGGAGGGCGGGCGGATCATCGGCATCGTCGATCACCCGGACGCACTGGCCATGGCGGCGCGGGCCGGACAACGGGTTGGTGTCGATATCCCCTTGCTTGTAGACGTCGATATCGGCATGCACCGGACCGGTGTGCAACCCGGTCCGGCAATCCTCGACATGGCGCGCGCCATCGAGGCGGCAAAGGGTGTTCGCCTGTTGGGAATCATGGGCTACGAAGGACACGTACTCACCGAACATCCTGCCGCTGCCAAAGAGCTTGCGGCTCGCACGGCTCTGGACCATCTGGTCCACGGTCGCGACAGCTTGCTTGCTGATGGTCTACCTTGTGAGATCGTCTCCGCAGGCAGTACCGGCAGTTACGATCTGGCAGCAACACATGATGCCATCACCGAGATTCAGGCAGGTGGGGCCATTTTCATGGATGCCATGTATCGAGACCGTTTCCATGTGGACGATCGCTTCGGTTTCGCCTTGCATCTGTTGACGACGGTCACCGGTCAACATGCGGACCACATCGTTACCGATGCCGGCTTCAAGACCTTGTCCGCCTTTCACAACGAGCCACGGGTGCTGGATCGAATGGATCTGGAGTTCGGCTACCTCTCTGCCGAACATGGCGTGTATCGCCTCAAGGCCGGTAGCAGCGGCCCGGCCATTGGCGAACGCCTCCGCCTGCTCCCTGGGTACGGAGATTCGACGACGGTCCTGCACGATCATTTCATTGCGGTGCGTGACGAACGGGTCGAGCGGGTCTGGCCCCTCACGGCGCGTGGGGCGCTGAGCTGAGCAGCATCGTGCTGAAACCCCGGAGGCCACCATCGATCTCCTGCTGATCTCAATCGACAGCTTGCGCCTGGATCATGCCGGGCGGGCGGCAGACAGTCAGGTTCGGACCCCCCGTTTCGACCAAATCAGCGCAGGGTTTTCATTCTCCGAGCGTTGCTTCTCCGTTTCCTCAGCGACACGTCCCGTGCACACAACTCTGGTCACCGGCCTCTATCCCTTTGAGCACGGTATCCAGGGCCAGCAGGATCAGCACGTGCGTGAGGGCGCCCCACGGCTGTTCCGGCAGTGCTCTGCCAGAGGCATGAATGCGGCGATCCTCTCGGAGGCACCGACGATCTTCACCGGCCTCGATCTGGGGGCATCGGTGGGTCTGCTTGATGCGGATGCGACCGGCGGTCTTCACCAGGTGGAACACTGGCTCAGCACATCACACGCGGCCAGCCGGTGTCTTCTGCTACACTACTGGAGTGCGCACACGCCCTATGGCGCCACAGACGGTAAAGCTCTGGGCGAAACGGCGGATCTTCTACGTCAGGGAAATGTGGCCGAGATCCGGCGGCGCTACCGGCATGCCGTAGAGCAGGTCTTCGAGAACAAGGTCGCCCCCCTACTGGAGAAACTGGACCTGACTCGCTGGAGCGTGATGTTGTTCGGAGACCATGGCGAGAGCTGGACACCAGACGAATACTACCATGGCATGACAGTGCACAATCGGGTCCTGCGCGTCCCCCTTTATGTGCATGTTCCATTCACAGGAAACCCGGCGCCCGGCGCCGGCGGTATCGTCAGCCTCATCGACCTGTATGCGACGGCCTGTAATCTGCTGGATCTGCCGCGACAGGATGACGGCTTCGGCATCGACCTGTTCGGTCCCGCCATAACCGACGCCAGTGCCACTGCGAGCCATCGAATGGCCGAAATTCGCCCCGGGAGAGAGATGGCTGACGATAGTATGCTGGTGGTTCAGCCATACCAGGACGGACCAGCTGACGTGCGTTGGTCTGTTTTCGATGCCAGCTACAGGTTGCGGGGCGAAGGCGAAGAGTGGCACCTGGAGACGCAGTGGACCGAGCAGCCCGTCGTCGAGGAAATGGCGGCACGGGCGGTGCCGTATCTGGCCGCTCGCGAGGCATTTCACCACGGCTCCTCATGGGCAAACCGTCCACTGGCACAGGCGGCAGGAGCCGATGAGGATGTGCTTCGTCAGCGCTTGCGGGCGCTGGGATACCTGTAAGTCAGGGGCAGTCGACCGCAACGAGCCGCGAAGTACACGTAGTGGTATCCACGAGGCAGAAAGATCTCGTGCCGAGGCGA
>CALFPI010000460.1 GCA_937919035.1 uncultured Gemmatimonadaceae bacterium | reverse complement strand
TGGTTTCCGGTTGCCATCATCCTCGTCTACAGCAGCCGGCGACAATTGGTTCCGGGGCGCGTGGTACGTCTGCTCTCGGGAGCCATCCTCGGAGCGCCTCTGGGGATGTACGGGCTGACCGTGCTGTCAGCCGACACCATGCGTGGCGTCATTGGTGCGATCACGCTGCTGGCCGTCGTGGCCATGCTGATCCGTCCCGGTGCGCCCCTGGCCCGCGACGCACGTGCCCTGTTCGGCGCCGGTTTCCTCAGCGGCATTCTCGGCGGTGCCAGCGGGCTCTCGGGGCCGCCCGTGGTGCTGCTGGGACTGCGGCAGCGCTGGTCCCACGAAGGCTTCCGCGCCACGTTGCTGTGTTATTTCTTCGTCCTGCACGCACTGATTTCTGCCGCCTTCGGCAACGTTGGCCTGCTCTCCGGAGACACACTGTGGTTGTCACTGCGGGCGCTTCCCGGTATCGTGACCGGATATGCTGTCGGCATGTGGCTCAAGGGACGCGTCGACGCGGGCATGTATCGACGTCTGGCAATCGGGTTGGTCGCCGTCGGGGGTGTGCTGGCGCTGTTGACGCAGTGACAGAGGGAAGGATGGCTGTATGAAGGATCGCCCGAACATTCTGCTGATCACTTCAGATCAGCAGCACTATTCCACACTGGGGTGCATCAACCCGCAGATCCGGACGCCGAATCTGGACCGCCTGGCGGCGGCGGGAACTCGCTTCGATCGCGCCTACTGTCCGAATCCAACATGCACCCCGACGCGGGCCTCCATTATCACCGGCAGGTACCCCAGCCAGCATGGTGCCTGGAGTCTGGGTACCAAACTTCTTGAAAATCAACCCACCGTGGGTGATGATCTGCGGGCCGCCGGGTACCGTACGTCCCTCGTCGGCAAGGCCCATTTTCAGCCGCTGGCCAGCACCGAGGCGTTCTCTTCCCTCGAAGCCTACCCGGTGCTGCAGGATCTTGATTTCTGGCGTCGCTTCGATGAACCATTCTATGGCTTCGACACGGTCCGCCTGGCGCGCAACCATGCCGATGAAGCGCACGTGGGGCAGCACTACGCGATCTGGATGGAGGAGCAGGGCTACAGCGACTGGCGTTCAGCCTTCAAGCCGCCAACGGGAACCAACACAACACAGAAACACCGCTGGGAGATCCCTGAGGAGTTTCACTATGACAACTGGATTGCTCAGGAGAGTGCGCGGCAACTGGAGGGCTACGCCGAAGCGGACGAATCGTTCTTTCTCTGGTCGAGTTTCTTTGATCCGCATCCCCCATATCTTGCGCCTGCGCCCTGGGACACGATGTACGAGCCCGGTTCCATCTCAGTACCTGGCCTGACGCCTGGGGAGCACGAGCACAATCCGCCCCATTTTTCCATGACGCAACAGGAGCGGCCCGATTTCTCTGCCTGGCGTGAAAGTGGCTTCGGTATCCATGGCATGCAGTCCCATCGGCGGGATCCCGACGAACTGGCCAGGGATGTTGCCGTGTACTACGGCATGGTGAGCCTGATGGACAAGTACATCGGGCACATTGTGGACCGCCTGGATGACCTCGGTCTGGCGGATAACACGCTCGTCATTTTTACCACGGATCACGGCCATCTGTTCGGCCAGCATGGCCTGTGTGCCAAGGGCCCATTTCATTACGAGGACCTGGTAAAACTGCCATTTGTCGTGCGTTGGCCGGGCCGGGTCGCTGCGGGGGCCGCCTCAGATGCTCTTGTTTCTCTGGTGGATCTGGCCCCCACATTTCTTACCGCAGCCGACGTGCCCGTCCCAGGTCGCATGTCGGGCCTCAGTCAACTCGGCACCTGGCAAGGGGACGAGGCAGTGCGTGATCATGTCATCATCGAGAACCATCACGAGCCGACAACGATTTATGTCAAGACGTACGTGGACGAGCGCTACAAACTGACGGTGTATTGGCAGCAGGAGTACGGCGAACTCTTTGATCTGCACAGCGATCCCGGCGAAAGGATGAACCTGTGGAACGATACCCAATACGCCACCTTGAAGGCAGATCTGACGCGGCGCTTGTTGTTTGCTGAAATGGCCAAGGAACCTCTGCCCATGCCGCGAATCGCGGGGGCCTGATGGCTGCTCCGACGCACGGTCCTGGACACATCGCAGTGATTGGCACCGGGGGCATTGGCGGCCATCATCTGCGTGAACATCGGTTTGTTGAAAAACCCCTGAGGCTCGATTTTTCTCTGGGTCTGGCCAACCTGTCGACGCCGGGGAGATGCAGATGACGCAAGCGGAAATGCCATCGATGATCGCGGACGAGAACCAGGATGATCCTCCATGGAAGATCTGGCTGCAAGGGGTGTTGCTGGCTCTGGTCCTCTACGTATTCCTCGTCAGTATTGGTCTTCTGGGGGCGTCCTTCAAGCTCTTTGGCAAGGACCTGGCCCACCAGTTGATCGAGATGACGTCAAATCCACTGGTGGGACTCGTGGCCGGTATTCTGGCAACGACACTGGCGCAGAGTTCGTCCACGACGACCTCAATTGTGGTCGGCCTGGTCGCCGCCGGTGCGCTGACGATCGAAGGTGCCATACCGGTCGTCATGGGAGCGAACATTGGTACGAGCGTGACCAATACTCTCGTGTCGATGGGACACATCACTCGACCTGAGGAGTTTCGTCGGGCGCTGGCAGGTGCCACAGTTCACGACTTCTTCAATCTCTGCAGCGTGCTGGTCCTGCTGCCGCTTGAGATAGCCACGGGCTACCTGCAGTGGATTGCGACGCGGTCCGCCGAGCTCTTCTCCGGCGTTGGCGGCATGGCCTTCAGCAGCCCGTTGAAGGCGCTGACAAAACCGGCCGTCGACCTGGCACTGGAACTGCTTGGCAAGAACCCCACCCTCGGCGTCATCCTGGCTCTGGTACTGATGTACGGTGCACTGAAATTCCTTGTCGATCTGGCCAAGGGAATCGTCGTGCAACGGTCGGGGCGGTTGTTGAACAAATATCTCTTCGGCTCGCCCCTGGTGGCGATGGGTTTCGGCGTCGTGATCACGGTGCTTGTGCAGAGCAGTTCGATCACGACCTCGATGGTGGTACCCCTTGTTGGTGCCGGCATTCTGACTCTCGAAGCTGTCTTTCCCTTCACCCTGGGGGCCAATGTCGGCACGACGGTGACGGCCATGCTCGCCTCGCTGGCGACAGGCAGTCTGGCAGCGGTGACCGTCGCTTTCGCCCACTTCTTTTTCAATCTGACGGGTATCGGCGTCATTTACCCGCTGCGCACTGTGCGGCAGATCCCACTTCGCATGGCCCGGGCGTTGGCAGTACTGACGAGTCGCAATCGTGCCTACGCACTCGTCTACGTGATCGGCGTGTTCTACGTCATTCCCCTGGCCCTCATTCTGGTATGGAGATAGGCTGACATGTTTCGCGAACTGCTGGAAGGATCGAAGCATACTCTCGTGCACGACGCGGTCAGTGAAGTTCTGCGTATGCTGGAACAGGGTCATGCCATGTTTGAGGTTTCGTGTGCAACCCTGCTGTCCGGTCAGGGAGACGAGGGCGGGTTGCCTCAGGACGCGGATCTCAACGTGAGCGAACGCGTTGTTCGCCGCATGGTGTTCCAACATCTGATCGTAGACCCAAAGCGAGACCTTTCCACCAGTGTCGCTCTGCTCAGTATCGTGCATGATGCGGAACGCATCGGCGACTATGCCAAGAGCCTGGTGGAACTGAGTCCCTGGGTTTCAGTTGATGGTGCCGGCCCGCTGGCGGAGCACTGCCGGAAGCTGTATACCATGGTCGAACCAGAGTTTGGTGCAACCCTCAAAGCGCTGCGCGACAGCGATACAGATTCGGCGAGGCAGGTGATGCGCGACCACAGAGAGGTCAAGGATCTCACAGATCTCGTACTGAAACAGGCCATAGAGTCCGACCGTGGTGGAGGCGAGGCGGTTGTCTACGCTGTTGCCTCCCGCTACCTGCGGCGCATCAGCGGTCACCTGTCCAACGTCGCCTCTGTCGTCGTCAATCCAGTTGATCAAGTGTCAGGAAAAGAGAGAGTATGAGTGTTGATGACAAGGGTGTTGCGGCGGCTCTGCAAGCGATCGATGCCGTTCGCCGTTTCTATGCTGACAAGGGGATCTTCGAGCCAACTTTTGGCTTCGGTCAACGGCCGGCGCTGCTCGTGATCGATATGGCGTACGGCTGGACGGACCCGGCGTATGCCACTGGCTCCCTGAGGTTGGACGAGGCCGTTGCCGGAATTCAGCGCCTGCTGCCCCTGTGCCGGGCCAAGCGTGTCCCTGTGATTTACACCACATCACCGTTCCGAGCGGGGGAAGAGGATCCCATGCACGCCCGCGAGACGGGCCAGTACCGCTGCTGGGATCAACGCGCATGTGAAATCGACGCTCGCCTCACACCTGCAGCGGGCGAACTCGTCATCGAAAAAGAAACGGCCTCCGCCTTCTTCGGCACGCATCTGGCGGCCTACCTTATCCAGCAGAAGGTGGATACCTTGATTGTCACCGGCTGTTCGACAAGTGCCTGTGTGCGCGCCTCAGCCACCGATTCCCGCGCTTATCGATTGCACACAATCGTACCGCGTCAGTGCGTGCAGGACCGCGCGCCGGCGGCGCACGAGTACAACCTGTTTGACATCGACGCCAAATTCGCCGACGTGGTAGATATCCAACAGGTCGAGGCGTATCTGACGGGGCTGGGGTCGGCTTGCGTCTGACGGGGCACTAATCTTGCAGATATTGGTCACAGGGATTACTGGACGTATCGGTGCCAATCTCGCGGCACAACTCATTCATCGTGGTCACACGGTTCGTGGCCTGGTGTGGGATCGTGATCGCCGTACCGAGAAGCTCGCGGGGCTTGGTGTCGAACTCGTCGATGGCACGCTGACGTCACGTGACGATGTCGATGCTGCGGTCGTGGGCATGGATGCCGTGTATCATCTGGGAGCGGCCTTCCAGGGAGGCGGGCCGTTCTCCGAAGATGACTACTTCGACATCAATCTCCGCGGCACGTATCACATGCTGGAAGCCTGCCGACGTACCGGTGTTGAACACCTTGTGTTTGCCAGCAGTGATGCCCTCTATGACAAGTACGTTCCAGGGGGAATGAAGGCGCCGATCACCGAAAAGACGCCTCGTGAGCCGCGTGGCTGGTACGCCTTGTCGAAAGCCGCTGGTGAAGAACTCTGTGAAGGCTACGGCCGGACCTATGGGCTGCCGGTGACGATTCTGCGTTTCGCCATGGTTCTGGGGGCGGGAGAGATTCTCGATTTTCCGCAGTTCTACCTGAGCCACATGCGTACGCAGAGTCCTGTGCTGGAGGCGCTCTGGGACGGGCAGGAGCGGCTCGTGCTGCTGCAGGACGATGCTGGGCGCCCTTTCAGGAAACATGTCGCCGATGTCAGGGATATCGTGCACGGGTGTCTGTGTGCGCTGGGCAAGGAGCGAGCCTTTGGTCAGACCTACCAGCTCGCAGGACCTGCAGCTTTCAACTGGGATGAGGCGATCTATCGCCTCAGTGAATTGTTGCAGATTCCCTTTATTGAGGCCCGACCCGGCGGAACACCAACGTTCTATGAGTTTGATCTGGATAAAGCACGTCGAGATATCAGCTTCCACCCCGAATACGATGTCGTGCGTATGATTGTCGATGCTCTCAATCATCGCCGCGGCGAGCCCATTGGCGTACTACCCACATGAGCAGGGGGACCCATGCGTGACAACCCGTCTCTGAAGCAGGCTGTCTGTGATGCGGTGGAGCGACATCGGGATCGGGTCATCGGTCTTGGTGAAGCGATCATGGACGAGCCCGAACTCGGGTTCAAAGAGGTGAAGACTGCGGCACGTGTGAAGAACCTGTTTGCCGAAGCGGGTCTGCCCATGGAAGCTGGGCTCGCCCTCACCGGAATCCGTGCAGTTCTGGACAGTGGCCGACCTGGGCCGACCATCGCCCTGATGGGTGAACTGGATGCCCTCATTGTCCCCGACCACCCTCGCTGTGACGCGGTCACAGGGGCAGCTCACGCCTGTGGTCACAACGCGCAGATCGCCGGGCTCATGGGTGCGGCTCTGGCCCTGACGGATGCGGGCATCACCGCTGAGCTTGCGGGCCGGGTCGTCTTCATCGCCGTGCCGGCAGAGGAGTACGTGGAGATCGACTATCGTCTGAATCTGGTTCGGGAAGGGCGCACGACATTCCTGGCGGGCAAGCCCGAACTGTTGCAGCTGGGTGTCTTCGACGATATCGACATGGCGGTGATGATCCACTCCGGCAGCATGGATTCCATGGATGGCGAGGCGGGCGTATCGGCCTCGTCCAATGGTTTTCTGGCGAAGACGGTCTGTTTCCGCGGCAAGGCGGCACATGTGGGTGTGGCACCCGAACAAGGTGTCAATGCGCTCAATGCTGCCAGCCTCGCACTGCAGGCGATTCATGCACAGCGAGAGACCTTCCGCGATCAGGACTGCGTGCGTGTCCATCCCATCATTACCAAGGGAGGGGACATCGTCAACATCGTCCCAGCCGAGGTGCGCATGGAGACGTATGTCCGGGCCCGTAGTTCCGAGGCCATGCTCGATGCGGCGGCCAAGGTGGATCGCAGTCTGAAGGGGGCAGCCATGGCCTGCGGCTGCACAGTGGAGATCAACACGGTGCCAGGGTATCTTCCTCTGGTCAATGATCACCACCTGGCGGGGTTGTTCAAGGAGAATGCTGAGCAGCTCTTTGGCGCGGGAACGTACCGCGAGTTCCCGCATTCGGGTGGTTCCACCGACGCCGGGGATCTGAGCCAACTGATGCCGGTACTACATCCGGTGATGACCGGGGCGGCGGGAACGATTCATGGCAAGGACTGGCACATCGCCGACCCCGGCGCGGGTTATCTGGCGCCGGCAAAGGCTCTGGCCATGATGGCTGTCGATCTGTTGCACAACAATGCCACCATGGCACAGAGGGTGCTGGCTGACAGCCGACCCAGGCTCAGCAAATCGCAGTACCTGGACCAGCAGAAGGCCCTGTTCCACACCGAAATCTGGGAGGCCGGGGCGTGAAAGCATACGGGAGGGGAGTCGATGGCAGCTAAACTGGGGTTGGTCACCTATCAACTGGCCAGGGACTGGGATGTCGAGACCATCATTGCCAATTGCACCGAGGCTGGATTCGACGGGGTGGAGTGTCGCACGACACACGCCCATGGGATCGAAGTGTCCCTGTCGGCAGCTGCAAGGCAGGCTGTGAGGGCACGGTTCATGGACTCTCCAGTGGCCCTGGCCGGGCTGGGTTCGGCCTTCGAATACGATGCCCTGGACCCCGCCGAACTGCGCTCCCATATCGACGGCACGCTGGCCTACGTGCAGTTGGCCGCTGACGTGGGCTGCCCGGGGGTGAAGGTGCGGCCGAACAAGACACACACAGACGAAGGTGTTGCGCTCGAACGGACACTGGCACAAATCGGTGACAGTCTGCGCGAGTGCGGCGCATTCGCACGGAATCTGGGTGTCGAAATCCGCCTGGAAGTCCATGGCCGCGTGACCTGCGAGCCGGCTCACATACGCACAATTCTCGACCACGCCGACTCTGACAACGTCTTTGCCTGCTGGAACTCGAACATGCAGGATTGCGATGCATCGGGATCGATCGATGCCAACTACAAGCTGCTGGAAAGGGACATTCACCTCGTGCACATCACCGAACTCTGGAGTGAGTATCCCTGGCCGCGGCTGTTCGAGTTGCTCAACCAATCCGGCTACGATGGCTTCACGCTCGCCGAAATTCCCGAGAGCTCCGATGCCGTACGGCTGATGAAGTACTACCGCGCACTGTGGTTGTCACAGGGGGCTCTGGGCTGATGGGGGCAGACACGAACGACGAGACGGGCTCCGAGTCTGCCGCAGGTACTGAGGTCGCATATGTGAACGGCGTTTTCCTACCCATCGATCAGGCGGTTGTCTCCATCGATGACCGCGGCTTTCAGTTCGCTGACGGCGTCTATGAAGTCGTCTCCACGTACGGTGGGCGCCCGTATGCCATGGAGGCGCACATGGATCGCCTGCAGCGATCCCTGGAGGAAATTCGCATTCCTTTTGATGTCGCCGGCATACCTGCGATTGTCACGGAAGGCATTCGGCGTGGTGGCTTTGATGAGGCCCTCGTCTATATCCAGATCACCCGGGGTGTGGCTCCCAGGCATCACGAGTTTCCCCGGCTGCCGATGCAACCGACGGTTGTCATGACTGTGAAACAGTTGCACCGGCCGGATGCTACACTGCACGAGAAGGGTGTCTCGGTTGTTACCACGGCCGATCTTCGCTGGAAGCGCTGCGACATCAAGTCGATCGCGCTGCTGCCCAATATCCTTGCCAAGCAACTGGCCCACGAGGCGGGCGCTTACGAAGCATTGCTGGTTGATGACCAGCAGCGTGTCACGGAGGGCTCGTCTACAAGTTCCTTTCGGGTTCATGGTGGGGTGGTGTTCACATCCCCTCCGGGACCGCATATCCTGCCCTCGATCACCCGCGGGGTACTCATAGATCTCATCAGGGAGCTTGGTATTGAGCTGCGCGAGGAGTTTTCCAGCGTTGCTGCATACCGGTCGGCCGACGAGGTCTTTCTGGCCGGCACTACGACCGAGGCGATGCCGGTCATCCGCATCGACGATACGCAAGTCGGTGATGGTGCTCCGGGGCCTGTGACACGCCGTATCCGGCAAGCCTTCGAAAAGTCGGTTTACACCAGATAGACCGGGCGCACAGCACAACAAAAAGGGCAGGCACTCCGTATGTGGTGTGCCTGCCCTTTTCTTATCGAAACGGGTCAGAGAATGAGTCAGGTGCCTCGATCAGGGCGCCATGGCGCAGCGGATGCCGAGGCGAGGCCCCTTGTCGTACGGTCGGCCATAGAGCCGCATGGCGATGCGGATCTGGTGCGCGGGTGCCTCGTAGGAGCCACCCTTGATGACCTTCCTGTCACCATTCAGCGGGCCAGGCGGGTTTTCGGCACCCTCGGTGAGCCGGTAGTAGTTGACCGAATACCAGTCCTGCACCCATTCCTCGGCGTTGCCTGCCATGTCCATCACGCCAAAGGGACTGACCCCGTCGGGGTATGAACCGACGGGTGCGGAACTTCGGTGGCCATCTACGTGGGCACCGGCCTGTGGACGATAGTTGGCCCACCAGATACCCTCGGCATTGGGTTGGTCCTGGCCCCACGGGTACTTGCGAAGGTCGTTGCCACCGCGGGCGGCGTACTCCCACTCCGCCTCGGTCAGCATGCGCTTTCCGGCCCATTGGCAATAGGCGTAGGTGTCAAACCAGTTGATGCCAACCGCCGGATGATCATCGCCGCTGAGGTCCTCGGTCAGGTAGCGTTGTTCGTGCCCTCTGTCAGCGGCCTGATTCGGATGATTCCACGTGGTCACGCCCTCCGTAGCTTCAAGGAACCGGCGGTACTGGGCGTTGGTCACCTCGAACTTGTCAATATAGAACGCGCTGAGTTTGACACTGTGTACCGGTCGCTCAGCATGGTAGGTCAGCAACTGTCCGTCCGGCTCTCCCTCGACGTCCTCCGGTACGCCTCCCATCTGAAACGTGCCCGCCGGTATGAGGATCATCGTTGCACCATCCTCTGTGGTCTTTGTCGGACTGGGACCGCAGGCGCTGAGCCAGAAAGAAGCCAGGCCAACGGCAACGGAACAGGTAACAAGGTGCGCAAACTGCGCGTGCGGTCTTCGGTCCATCTTGCGGAGTAACTCCGGGTTCCGTGTCTACATGAGCGACAATGAGTATAGAATAACGGGACCGCCCCCCGGTTCCCGCCACTGTGACCCCTACCAGCCCAGGCGTTCCCGAACGGCCAGGGGATAACCCTCGGCGTCCAGCAGGGGACGCGCCGGGGCGCTGCCCGCGGTTGCCAGGCTGCCGACGAACGGGTCGAGGCTGGTCAGCGATTGCAGGATGTGGTCGAAGGCAAGCATCAACGAGGCCAAAAGCCGACATACGCGGGAATCGTGCCGAGACCGAGGTAGATAATCATGGCGGCAAATAACGCATTCGTGGCACCGACGGAAAGCCTCTCCAGCGGCGGCAGCCGCCAGTGCGCCGGGGGCGGCTGGCGGGATCCGCCGTCTCTCCAAGGGCCGCCCAGGCCCACAGTGGCCAGATAAATGACCTATAACCAAAAGATAAACAGCTACTTGAGTCAGGTTCACTCAATCGGTCCCGACCTCTGGCATCATCATTGCGTATCGGTGAGCAGGCAATAGATCATCGCCCGTGTCGGTTCCTGCCCATTGAGATGGAACCCACAGGCGTTACCTTTGGCACAACACCGATTGCGACGAGAAAAGGAAGCATCATGGCGAAGGGCATGTTCGCACGCATGACCGACATCCTTCGGTCGAATATCAACGAAGCGCTCGACCGCGCCGAAGATCCCGAAAAGCTGATCCGTCAGATGATTCGGGAGATGGAGGAGGCGGTGAATAAGGCAACGGCTTCGGTCGGCACGGCAGTGGCCAATCAGAAACGCCTCGAACGGCAGTACGATGAGCGTGTCACCCAGGTGGGGGACTGGCAGCGCAAGGCGGAGC
The DNA here is from genome assembly GCA_937919035.1 of uncultured Gemmatimonadaceae bacterium. Taxonomy (GTDB): domain Bacteria; phylum Latescibacterota; class UBA2968; order UBA8231; family UBA8231; genus UBA8231. The sequence goes on along the minus strand of CALFPI010000460.1, from coordinate 2,221 downwards.
GTGGTGTCGAAGCTGGTGAAGATGAGCTGGCTCGGCGGGCTCTTGAGCGCAAGACTGTTCTGCAGCGAGCCGTTGACGAGTTGGGGCCCGTCGTCGAGGAAAGCCGACGCACCGCCCAGCAACTGCGCGAGCAGCTGCGCGAGCTGAAAGGCAAGCTCGAGGAGGCGCGGACCCGTCAGGGTACCCTGACAGCCAGACATCGGGCGGCGGAAGCGCGCAAGAAACTGGCGCAGTCGATTCAGGGCCTTGGTGATGACGCATTTTCCAGCTTTGAGCGTTTTGAGCAGCGTGTCGAAGAGACCGAGGCCGACGCGGAGGCCCATGATGAGGTCGCCAATGATCTCGACGATGTGGAACGTCGCGTTCGGGATCTGGATCGAAGCGCCTCTGTGGAAGAAGAACTGCGGGCTCTCAAACAGCGCCTCTTGAGTGAGCGTGATGCCACACGGAGCACGGGAGCCTAGGCATGTCACGCTGGAGCGACACCATCGACGGAAAACTGAAGAGGGTCGGGGCACTGGCGCTCACCTTCTGGACGGTGATCCTCGTGCCGACCGGCCTCGGCCTGGCGTTTTACGGAATCAGCACCCGGATCCGGACCAGCCAATGGCAGGAACCCCTCTCCATCGGTGTCGGACTTGTCGCCGTGGGCGGCATCACCTGGTACCTATCACGGCGGTTGCATGAGGGGGCAGGTCAGGCGCGGGCGCGTGTCAATGAGAACCGCATCATGCGTCTGGCGCGTGATCGAGGTGGCCGCCTGACAACGATGGAAGCCGCAACGGAGACAGGGCTGACTGCTGTCGAAACCGAGGCCATCCTGAAAGGACTGGCTGAGGGTGGATTCATCGAGATCGAGGTTTCCGACGCCGGTATCATGATCTACCGGTTTCCTGAAGTCCTCTATGCACCCGGCGGCGTCGGCAACTGGTCGCGCCGCTTCGAGTCGGCTTAGGCGACCGAGAAAGAGCGCAAAACAATGAAGATTCCAGCTGTTTTCCACTGGCCTTCGCCCTGGATCTGGGGCGCCCTCGGGATTCTGATCATCTCCGACAACCATGGGTTCTGGGGTATCATCCAGGGCGCCGCTGTATTGACTCTGATCGCGGGTGGCGTGTTCGTCCTGCGCGGTCGTATGGGCCGCCGCGCAACGGCACATCAGGGCGCCGATCATGAGTCCGGTCATCTGTCGAGTCCGACAACGAGTCTCGATCAGCGGCTGGAGACCATCGAGCGCCGCCTTACCGATACGCAGGACGTCATGATCGCCTTGAGTGAGAAGGTGGATCAGTGGGAGGCCGAGCGCTCCCAGTTGTCCCGGACGCAAGGGACCCACCTGTGAGCGCCATGTCCGTACCATTAAGCATCATGCTTGGCATTGCCATGATCATTCTGGTTTCAGGACTCATCAATGCCCTGCAGATTCACCTGAAAACCAAGCGTGATCGTCTGACGCCCGCAGGTGACGAGAATGTCGTCGCCGCGCGTCTCGACGAGGTCGAAGCCCGTCTGCGTGACGTGCTCGACATAATGATTGCAGTGAGCGAAAAGATGGACCGCTGGGAGAGTGAAGGTGCCCCGGTTGCGGGAACACGTCGCTCACTCTCCGCGTGACAATTGCCGGAAGCCTGGACATGAAGAGGGGGATGTGAAATGTTGATCAAAATCCTTGGCGGAATGCTGCTTGCCGTAGGGGCGTGGTTCGCTTTGAAAATGGTGCTGTCGGTGCTGTGGGCACTGCTGGCTGTTGCCGCTGTGGGCGGTATGATCTGGGGTGGTCTGCGCCTGCTGAAATCCTGAAGTGCCGACGATGTCGACGGCACAGCCAACAGCAGATGCCACATCCGAAGCTCTCAGGCAGGGGCGCCGTTGCTATCGGGAACAGCGCTGGCCCGAGGCCATCGAGATTCTCAGCGGTGCGCTGACCGCTGACGACGCTGGGTCCGCTGGCAGGCGTGAGATCCTGTTCCTTCGTGGCATGGCCCTCGTGCAATTCGGCAGTGAGGCGGAGGGCACAGAGGATCTGGAGGCGGCCGCTGTGGCCGGGTGGCTCGAGGCCCGATTCCAACTGGCCCTGCTCTACGCCCGACAGGGCCGTCGTCGTGGGGCCCTGCGCCAACGAGCCATCGAACACCTCGAGTGCCTGCTCGATGCCGACGCTGGTGACCTGTCCCTTGCCGCCGGTGGGGACCGGGTCTGCTTTGCTCTTGGTGGACTCTAC
>CALFPI010000459.1 GCA_937919035.1 uncultured Gemmatimonadaceae bacterium | reverse complement strand
CTCCCATCACCAACAGCGACCGCCAGGGGGGCAATGATCCCCACCGATTTGCTCAGCAGGCTCGCCGCTGCCGCTGCAAGTGATGCGAGCCACCAGGAATGAGACGTGGTTGCCCGATACTTCGCATGCAGAGCAGCAGCACCCATCAACAGGAGTCCCATGAGCACCTCAGAGCGGCTGCTGATGTAACAGACTGCCTCACTGTTGATCGGATGCAACGCAAACACGAGTGCCGCCGTCAGGGCAACTCGTTGGCGTAGACCGAGACCCACGAGCCATGCCAGAGCAGCGGCTGCCGCCAGTCCATGGAAGAACACACTGGTTGCATGATAGCCTGCGGCAACGTTGCCGAAGAGAGCGTGGTCGATGGAAAATGTCGTCAACAGCAGGGGCCGATACATGGCGCTTTCCGGGTTCACGGAAAACGCCCCGGCGTCCCCCAAGAAGGACGGAATGTCGGATAACACACGGATGTGGGGGTTGTTGACGACGGTGTGGAAGTCGTCAAGATGGAAGCCGTTTCTCAGGCTGCCGGCATAGACAACGGCGACCACCAGGAACAGCAGCAAGCCTGGGCGGGTGTGGGACACGATAGCCGGAGCCCTTAAGGCTGGACCGTTATTTCCACTTCATTGAAGTCCGCATTGCCATCGTCCCAGGCAAACGCTTTGTAGCCGCGACGTTCATCGCCGTACACCGAAACGACGAGATAGACCGCATCAGGATAGGCAGGTTCATCCCAGGCCATCGCCCGATCCTTGTCCTCCTGTGAGAAGTAGGCGTCGCAGTCAACGTGTGAATGGTAGAATCCGCTGACCCCTCCGCCACTCTTCTCCGCGCCGCTGACGATGCGAAACAACTCCCCTGAGTCAATGAAGTAGGCGGTTCGTGAATCGCGCGGATACTGCTCGGGGTCCTTCGTGTGCAACTCGTCCTGGAGATTCCGGCATCTGTGCATGGTAGACAGATCACCGCCCGCCTCTGTTGTCAGAATGCCGCAGCACTCTCCTGGATATTCCTCTAGAGCCTGCTGGAAGATCGCATCGAGATCTGCCGCTCGCAGCATGAGCATCTGGTCTACTCTCCTTGTCCGGATCTCTGAGGTGGGCTGACGATAAGCCCGCTGTCTTCAAGAGCCATGCGCCACATGGGTGTCGTCATATACTTGTCGCCGCCGTCGCAGAACACAGTAACCACCGTCCCCTCCGTCAGCTTGTTGGCAATCTCGCAAGCGCCAACATAGGCTGCACCGGCCGACTGGCCGACAAGAATGCCATAATCACGGGCCAGGTGTATGGTCGCATCATATGCAGCTTCAGTGCCCACGCCGATCCTATCGTCGAGCCAGCTCTCATCGTAGATGCCTGGCACGATGGAACTGGCCATGTGCTTGAGACCTTCGATCCCGTGGAAGGCATCATCTGGTTCCGCCCCGATCACAACGACATCCGAATTGAATGCCTTGAGTCCCTGGCCGGTTCCCATCACGGTGCCACTGGTACCCATGGTGGCGACGAAGTGAGTGACCTTGCCGCCGGTCTGCTGCCATATCTCCCGGGCGGTGGTATCCCGGTGGGCCCACCAGTTGGCCGGGTTGTTGTATTGATCGGGCTTGAAGTACAGGCCGGGATCCTGCTGCAGGATTCGCCGCGCCTCAAGAATGGCACCGTCGGAACCTTCGCCGGGATCGGTGAGCACGACGTCGGCACCGTATGCAGCCAGAATGGCCTTGCGTTCGCGCGTAACACTGGCGGGCATGGCCAGACGGACAGGATACCCGAGAGCAGCGCCGATCATGGCGTAGGCGATGCCTGTATTACCGGAGGTCGAGTCGAGAATCACCTTGCCGGGGAACAGACGTCCGTCGGCAAGGCCATCAAGTATCATGCGGCGAGCTGGGCGATCCTTGACGGATCCTCCAGGATTGAAGGATTCGAGCTTGGCGTAGAGGGAGACCCCGGATGGCACTTCCGCATTGATCAGGCGCAGCAGCGGCGTATTGCCAATCTCATCAACAATGGTCCGGCCCACTGCACCGACTCCGTCGGAGTCGTCCAAGAGTCCTCTTTCAGTTGGGGCTGGAGCAGATTGGGGTTGGGGCAGGCGAATATAGCTGCAACCCCACACCTGTCAATGTGGCTGGATACCGCCGGGGCCTGGCCGCCGCCCATGCCCGACGCGTTGACGAACTTCGTTCGTAGACATAGGTTTGGCCAGTTCATTTGGCACGTATATTTCGGGGCCAAAAATGCCTCTCGAAGACCCGTGAACCCCTCGAAACCCTCCCGGCCTGCATGTCTTCCGACTCTCCTTCCGAACAACACCCCGACGTCCTGAGCCCCGACCTTCTCGGCGACTGGCAACGTTCCCACGACTGTGGCAGCCTTACAGATGCAGATCTTGGTGCACAGGTCACTCTCATGGGCTGGGTTGCCACCCGGCGCGATCATGGTGGCGTCATATTTGTCGATCTGCGGGATCGCTACGGCCTGACGCAGGTCGTCTTTAATCCCCAGCACAATGTCGTTGCCCACGACCGGGCCGATGTTCTGCGCAGCGAATTCGTCATTGCCATTCGCGGTAGCGTGGAGAGCCGCCCGCAAGGCATGACGAACCCACGACTGACGACGGGAATGATTGAGGTCAACTGCGATGAAATTCGCATCCTCAATCCGGCTCGTCCCATCCCCTTCCAACTCGACGACTCCCAGGATCTGGGCGAGGAAATCCGCCTTCGCTACCGATATCTGGATCTGAGACGTGAGAGAATGCAGCGCAATCTCGCTTTGCGGCACAAAGCCTATCAAAGCACTCGGGGGCATCTCGACGGTCAGAGCTTCCTTGAGGTGGAGACCCCGTTTCTGATCCGCAGCACCCCGGAAGGCGCCCGCGATTTCCTCGTCCCCAGTCGTGTCCACCCGGGGCAGTTCTTTGCGCTGCCACAGTCGCCGCAGACCTACAAGCAACTGCTGATGATTTCCGGCTACGATCGGTATTTCCAGATCGTCAAGTGCTTCCGTGATGAGGACCTGCGAGCCGACAGGCAGCCTGAGTTCACCCAGATCGACATCGAGATGTCGTTCGTGGATGAGAACCAGATCATGAGAATGGCCGAGGATCTCACCCGCAAGATCTTTGCCGATGTCATCGGCACGGATCTTCCAAACCCGTTCCCACGGCTTACCTGGGCTCAGGCGATGGACCGGTATGGCAGCGACAAGCCGGACCTTCGCTTCGGACTTGAGTTGCGTGACGCCGCCCAGGCGGCCCGTGCATCCGACTACAAGATCTTCCAGGGTGTCCTTGAGAATGGAGGTCAAGTAAAGGGTATCAACGCTAAGGGCTGCAGCAAGTTCCCCCGAAGCCAAGTTGATTCCCTGGTGGCCTTCGCCCAGGAGTACGGCGCCAAAGGACTCAGTTGGATCAAGCATACCGATGCGGGTCTTGAGTCATCCATCGTCAAGTTCTTCCCACCGACGTCACAGGCCTTGTTGATCGAGGCGCTGGAGTCGGAACCTGGAGACCTGCTCCTTCTCGTTGCCGATCAACCGGCCATGGTAGCGCGAGTGCTGGGAGCCCTCCGTCTGGAGTTGGCCAAGCGCCTCGACCTGCTCAGCCCTGGCGACTGGAAACCTTTGTGGGTCAACGAGTTTCCGCTGCTTGAATTCGACGAGGAAGACAATCGTTACGTCGCCATGCATCACCCTTTTACCTCGCCTCTTGAGTCCGACATCGAAGCTCTGCAAAGTGATCCAGCCAGCGTACGGGCGCGAGCCTATGATCTCGTGTTGAATGGTGCGGAAGTCGCTGGCGGTTCCATCCGTATCCACCAGTCGCTTGTACAGTCACGCATGTTCGAACTGCTATCCATCGGGCCCGAAGAGGCGCGCGCCAAGTTTGGCTTCCTTCTCGATGCGCTCGAGTATGGTGCTCCCCCGCACGGTGGCATCGCCTTCGGCTTCGATCGCCTGATTGCCATGATGGCCGGCGAGGACTCGATTCGGGATGTTATCGCCTTTCCCAAGACCAACAGGGCGGTGGGGCTGATGGAAAATGCCCCGGGAACCGTTGACGAACATCAATTGCGGGAGTTGGGGATCCGCCTCAGGTAGCACCTGTGCCTGAAAAGTCCATTTCGGCCGTAAGCCTTTGTAAGGACAGGCATTTTACTTGACACCACTTGAGGACCCACGTAAGTTTCGACTCGGTTTTCCCGGTCTTTTTGAGAACGCTATTTTTCGCTGTTTGACGAATTCAAAAATGATGTGAACAAGCAAGGAGTTAGCTCAATGGGCGATCGTTGTTGCAAGATCCGCGCCGGCGGGCGGCATATCACCTTTGCTGCCGCCTTACTGGCCTTGGGTCTGACCGCAGCCTGTTCGTCTGGTCCGTCGCAAAAGGAGCTCGCCCTCCTCGAGGAGCGGCATCAGGCGATGGTCTCGGCCGAAGAAATGGTTACGCAGAAGAAAGCGGAAGAAGCCCGACTCCAGCGCAAGCTCGCGGAGAAGAAGGCACAGCAGAAGGCCGCTGAAGAAAAAAAGGCCGCCACAGCAGAGAACCTGGCTAACTTCCCCAAGGAGTGAGCGGGTCGTTTCGGACCTTCGCGGTCCACGCTCGCAGAGAAAGGGCACTGGAATGCACAGACAGTTCAAAGTGAGCGGCCTCGTCCTCTCCCTCCTGATTCTTGGAATGGTGGGGAGTGTGTCCGCAGAACAAACAAAGATGACACGCGACGAATACAAGGCGAATCTCGCCGAGTACACGGCGCGCGAGGTTGCGGCGCAGGCTCAGATCAAGACGTTGGATGCCAGCATCGCTTCCCTCAAGGCACAGATTGATGCGGTACAGGCTGTCATCGATCGAGTTGGGCGCGAGACGCTCGCCCTCATTGGGGCGACGGAGGCTGAAGTCAAGGCCTATGGTCAGCGGGTGGATGCACTTCTGCGCCAGCTTCAGGGATTGGCAGCTCTGGCTCCCGAAGAGTTGCAGCGTCGGCGTGCCGAGCTGAAGGCAGCGGCATTGGAGTTGGCCGCCTTGAGGAAGTCCAAGATTTCCTGCCTGCCCGAGATGACGGCCAAGCTCATGCGCGCCTCAAAGATGATTGATGACCTGATGATGCGTGCTCCGGATCAGATCACCTACGAGGTTGTGAAGGGTGATCACCTTTGGGGCATCGCTTCGAAGCCTGAAGTCTACGAGGATCCCTACATGTGGCCCCGGATCTATCGTGCCAATCGCGACAAGATCAATGATCCCGATTTGATCTATCCAAAGCAGATGTTGATGGTGCCCATAGCGGTTGGTGAGAACCAGTATCTTGTGACATCCGGTGATTTTCTGTCAAAGATCGCATCTGCTGTCTACAATGATCCGACCATGTGGCACAAGATCTACAAGGCCAATGCAGAGCAGATCGTTGAGCCCAATCTGGTGTTCCCCGCTCAGGTCCTTGAGATCCCAGCCAACTAGTGGTTGGCAGGCTCTCGAGGAACGCTACAAAGAGCTGGAACGCAACAAAGGGTCACTGAGACGCAGATTTCGACATAAGCATCAGTCGAGCGACAGGGGTTTGGGGCCGGGCGTCAGCCTGTAACCCAAACCCCTTTCGCCTTTCCCACTGACTGGTCCCCGATCGTGTCTTCATGCCAACACGTCCCGTGGCATTCACATAGCTAATACCCACAGAAGCATCCTCTGAAAACAACAATCTCCATCTCCGCAATAGACCCGGTGGCACTATTCGGGCGAAATGACCGAAACCTCAAGGCTCTTGAGCAGATGTACGGCGTGTCGCTCGTGTCACGCGGCGATATGGTCATGATGGATGGACCTGAGGAGGCCATCAACACTGCCAGTGAGCTTCTCGAGGCGGTGATAGACAGAATCCGGCAGGACCCCGGAATGACCGAAGAGGATGTACGTGCACTCTTTCGCCAGGATCTGCGCACTTCCCTGCAAGCGGAAGAATCAGCGGCGGGTGAGGGTTTCGGCGCCCGCGGTGTGCGGACCTACAAAAGCACGGTCCGCGCCCGCACCGGAGGCCAACTTGCCTACCTTGAGTCAGTTTCCCGCAACGATATCGTCTTTGTCATTGGTCCCGCCGGTACGGGCAAGACGTATCTCGCTGTTGCTGCCGCAGTCTCGGCTCTGAAACAGAAGAAAGTCTCCCGCATTGTCCTGGCTCGCCCCGCCGTCGAGGCGGGCGAGAACCTGGGCTTTCTGCCAGGGGCTCTGGAGGACAAGGTTGATCCGTACCTGCGCCCCCTCTACGATGCCTTGCAGGAACTGCTGGAACCGGATCGTCTCGTGCGTTTCCAGGCGATGAAAGTTGTGGAGGTCGCACCGCTGGCGTTCATGCGGGGACGAACACTCAATGACGCGTTCATCATCCTCGATGAAGCTCAAAATACGACCCCTGCGCAGATGAAGATGTTCCTTACACGGCTTGGCGCTGGCTCAAAAGCCGTCGTTACAGGTGATATCACGCAGACGGACCTGCCGGCGAATCGACCTTCCGGCCTTGTTGATGTTCGCACGGTTCTGCGCGGCGTGAGCGGCCTGGACTTCGTGTATCTCTCGGAACGGGATGTTGTGCGCAATCCACTCGTGCAGCGTATCGTGCGGGCCTACGAGAAGCATGATGACGAATTGCAGAAGGGCAACGGCGCTGAGTCGGCTCGCGAAGGGAGCGCCGGATGAACGCTTCTGGGGGCAAGCGCTGGTGGGCGACGCTTGCCAACACCGGGCGCCGTGACCGCCGTGAAGGTTTCGGCCCATCCGGAATGCTGGTGTATCGCCTCGTGCTGGCACTGGCGGCGGTGTCACTGCTCACATATTTCTCCCCTCTGCAACGTCCCTACAGCATCACAGATCTGCGCGTTGGCAATGTCGCACCTGAACGGATCAACGCGCCCCTGCCGTTTTTCGTGCGCAAAACAGATGACGAACTGCGGCGGGAACGCCTCGAGGCAGAGCGTACGGTTCCCACCCGGCTTGTCCTTCACGAAGAAGTGAAGGGTGCCCAACTGGGCCGCCTGGACTCGGTGTTCTCCGTGCTGCTGCCGAATATCCGCATGCAGATGCCGGATTCCCTCAAGCAGCGCCGCCTGCAACGAGAACTGCCTGATGTCATCGGATCCATGTCTGAGGCGTCACTGCATAATCTGGTTGCAGCTCTGTCAGTCGCCCATCGGGATACCGTGACCAGCATACGTGGCGCCGCGATCCAGGCGTTGTCTGACGCGTATTCAACGGGAATCATGGCGACACGTGACACTCCGCTCACACGTGTCACCCGGCAAGCACTTATTGACGAGCCGGCCATATCGATCGATGCCCTGTACGATGCCGAGTCTCTGCGCGGCGGAATCATGTTGTCCTTGATCGAGGGCTATCCACCCCTGGCAAGTAGTGGTGCCACAGAGGCGCTGCACGAATTTATCGGATTGTTCGTCTACCCGAACCTGACAGTCGACGTCGAGGCCACCGAGCGCCTGCGTAATGAGGCGCGCCGCAGTGTTGCCAGTATCAAGCGGCGCTACCTGCAGGACGAGATGATTGTCGACAAGAACGCAAAGGTCGAACCACAGCACGTCGAGGCCCTCGAGTCGTTGGCGTCACACTTGGTGGAAGAGGAACTCAAAGATCGCACAACACGGCTGCTGCAGACCGCCGCCGCCGCTGTGATTGCTGCCTTCATTCTGGTGGTTCTGGGCTTCTTTCTGGCGACACGTGAACCGTCCGTGTATGTCAATCCAAGGTTGCTGCTGCTGCTTGCCATCATCACCCTGTCGACAGCGGCCATCGCCTCGTATATCCGTACCGAGGACATGCAGACCTTCTTCGTGCCGACGCCGTTGGCGGCGATGTTGCTCACGATCCTGTTGAGCCCGCAACTGGCGTTGGTCGTATCCTTCCTGCTGTCTCTGTTTATTGGCAGTCTGTTCGGCGATTTCTATGTCGCCCTGATCTGTGCCCTCACGTGCGCAGTCGCCGTCTTTTCTGTACGCCACGTTCGACACCGAAATCAGTTCTATCGTGCCATCATTCTACTACCGGCATCCTATGCGCTGCTCATCGTCGCTGCCGACCTGCTGCGTTTTGTCCAGTTGCAGGAGATCTACAGCCACGTGCTGCCGGGAATCTTCATTGGTGTTGCCACACCGATCGTCATTCAAGGCCTGTTACCGATTTTTGAAAGCCTCTTTGGTGTCACCACCGATATCACGCTGCTGGAATTGTCCGACCTGAATCGCCCACTGCTGCGCGAACTCGCCATCCGTGCCCCCGGCACATATACGCACTCGCTGATCATGGCGAACCTGTCGGAAGCGGCAGCACAGCGCATTGGTGCCAGTCCCCTGCTGGCACGCGTCGGCTGCTACTATCATGATATTGGCAAGATGCTCAAGCCGGAGTATTTCACCGAGAATCAGGGACTGAGGGGTGGGCGCAACCCACACGACCATCTGACGCCGAGCATGAGCGCCCTGATCATAGATTCACATGTGAAAGACGGCATTGAACTGGGCGAGGAGAACGGCCTGCCTAAGGCGATTGTCGACCTCATTCCGCAGCACCATGGAACAACCGTACTGGAATTCTTCTACAATCGAGCGATCGAGCTAGGTGTGGAAAATGTGCGGCGGGACGACTACCGTTACGACGGGCCCAAGCCACAGACCAAGGAAGCCGGGATCCTCATGCTCGCCGACTCTGTCGAATCGGCTGCACGGACGCTCACCGAACGGACCCCGAGCCGAGTGCGCCAACTCGTGCGGCGGATCGTTCAGCAGAAGTTCACCGCCGGTGAGCTCGATGAGTGTCCGTTGACCTTGCGGGACCTTCACGCGATCGAGGAGTCCTTCATCCCTGTCTTGATGGGCACCCTGCACGGCAGACTTGAGTATCCCTGGCAGAAGGACGAGAAACGCGAAAGGACCCGGACGGATGGTTCGTCTGCACTGCAGTCCCGCTCTGGTTGACATTCCGGACGCTGACTGCATCGAGCGCTTGAACCAGGTTGCGCGCAGAACCCTCCGTAGCCATGATGCGGGAGGGATCGTCGATGTGATCCTTACCGATGATGAAGAGGTCCGCCGCCTGAACTGCAGCTACAGGGGTCGTGATCAGGCGACGGACGTTCTGTCTTTCTCCTTCGTTGAGCAGGGGCAGGAAACGGTCATCGCCCCGGAGTTCTTCCTGACACAGGACATGCCAGCGGGGGAAGTCTACATTTCCGTTGAGCGTGCCGGTGCGCAGGCAAAGGAACTTGGCGTGGCCACTGACGAGGAACTCGCTCGGCTCCTGGTCCACGGCCTGCTGCATCTGGCGGGCTACGACCATCAGACCGAGTCGGAATTGCTTATCATGGAGCAGCGTACGGAGCAGTTGTTGTCGCCGATCTCTGATGCGTAGATCATCTGAAGTGCGTATGAGAGATCCGGTGCAATATTCACATCACTTTCCGTCCTGGTCGACGGATTCACCGAAAGGAGTCTGAGAGAGCCCCTCTTGGAACCCCCGCAATTTGTTGAATTCTTACTGACGGTTGTGTCCTCCACGGCCTTGTTTGTTCTGGCAAGTTATGAGGCAACCTTCAGTGTCCTGTCCCGTTCTTACCTCGAGAAACTGCGCGACGATCACGTGTCGCGTGCTGGACTCATGTGGAAAATACATGAGCCCCGTCACCGCCTTCACATGATGGCCCGACTTGGCCAGGGCTTCTTCGCTGCGGCCCTCGCTCTGTCGCTGTTTTTTCTGTTGCGTGCCTATCTGGACGCTCGGCTATCTGTGTTGGGTGTTACCATGGCGGTGTCTCTATGCGTTCTTTTTGCTGCCTCCACTGCCCATCGAGTTCGCTTTGAGGACGAATCGAGCGAATGGTATGTGCCCAAGGCCACTCTGCTATTTGTCCCTTTGCACATGCTCCTGCTCCCCTTTACGACTCTTGCTGAACGGGTCACCGGCGACGACTACAATGATGTAGAATTCAAGGCCGAAAAAGAGGAAGAGCTGCGCAGTCTGGTAGAGTCAGAAGGCGAAACCGGCCTCCTTGAGAAGGGCGAGCGTGATATGATCGAGGGGGTCTTCGGCTTCCATGATCGCGTCGTTCGCGAAGTCATGGTTCCGCGCGTCGATATCACCGCTGTCGAGCTCGGCGGTACCCTCGTCGACCTGTTGTCCTCCATCAGAGAAACCGGTCATTCCCGCGTCCCGATCTATGACGAGTCTCTCGACAAGATCCGTGGCATCGTCTACGCCAAGGACCTCCTGCAGCTGATCGAGATCCGAACCGAACTGTCGAGCACCAGCCCGCTGAGTCTGCTGATCGAAGGTATTCCCACAGGATCTGGAGAAACTCTGCACCTGCTGCATGAGCCGTACTACACGCCTGAGACAAAGAAGATCGATCAACTCCTGCGAGATCTTCGCAGCGCGCGGACGCGGCTCGCGGTTGTTGTGGACGAGTACGGCGGTACTGCGGGGCTGGTCACAACGGAAGATCTGGTGGAAGAAATCGTCGGCGACCTGCAGGACGAGTTCGACGCGGAGGAGGCCCTCTACCACTGGAAAGCACCCAACGAGATTCTTGTCGTCAATCCACGCATCAACATCGATGAATTGAACGACCTGCTCGATTCAGACCTCGCCAGTGATGGCTTCGATACGCTCGGAGGCTTCATCTATGATCACCTTGGCCACGTCCCCGAGGTCGGCCAGTCGATTGATGTGCCTGACTTCGAGATCACCGTGATATCCGTGAATGGCCATCGGATTCAGCAGGTTGAAATGAAACGAGTCTCCAACGGTACCAATGGCGTGCTGGCCAATGACAGTCAGCGGGGTGGAAACAGCAACAATGACAAAGCATCTTGATTTACCCTCTTGCGCAGATCGCAGGAGTCCGTAGTTTGTAACTTGTGTTGCGGGGTGGAGCAGCCTGGTAGCTCGTTGGGCTCATAACCCAAAGGTCGTAGGTTCGAATCCTGCCCCCGCTACCATACTTCAACAGGGAACCGGCTCCGGTTCCCTGTTTTTTTTATTTGGGTTTTTTTATTTGGGTTTCTGGTTTGGGTTTGTTGGTTGGGTTGATTGTTTGCGCCATAATCTGGAATTTCTGCTCTTCCTGGGTTGTCAATGTGGACTTTTTCCGCGGGAGCCCTTCCTGTGCCTCGATTCGACCGCATCTCGGAAAACGCACCCTCTTCCGACCGTCGCATCCACGTCCCGCTCGATGAGCGCTTCATTGAGATTCTTCTCCCGGAGTCGCCCCTCGACCGTGTTGAGAGCCAGGAGCTTCGGCAGATTGTCATGCACGCGCTGGCCGAACTCACGCCGCAGGAACTGAAAGTCGTCGAGGGACGCTACCAGCATAAGCGGTCGCCTGGCGCTGTCGCATCCCACCTGCGGGTCTCCCGGGAGGATGTCGAGGCTCTGGAACGAAGTGCCCTGCAGAAACTGCGCCGGCCACTGATCGAGTACATGGAGACCTGAGCGTGCGGTTCCTGCAGGTCCGTCCTTCGCTAGCGGACCTCGAGCAACACGCAACATCCCTCGCCTCCCGCCTGCCGCGGCTGACGGCTGTTTGTGCCGGCGCCCTCAGCGGCATACTCTACGGCCTCAGCCTGCCGAAAGCCGATTTGGGTTGGCTTGCCTGGATCTGTCTCCTTCCCATCCTGGCCGTTGTCGTCCGCTTGAACGACGACTCAGATGCCGCCTCGATCTCGGCCGTGTCGCTTGGCGGGCTGAGCCTCGGCATCGTCGCCGGCACCTTCCGCGTCTACTGGATCGTCGAGACCCTCGGCAGCTATGGCGGGCTCAACGTCGTCGAAGCGGCAGCGACAACCTGCCTGCTCATCCTCTATCTCGGCACCTACCCGATGTTCTTTCTGCGACTGTGCGCCAGTGCCTGGCGCAGCGGCGGACAAAGAATGGGTTACACATTCCCCTGGCTCGCAGGTGCCACGTGGGCACTGATGGATTGGGTGCAGACCTGGCTGTTCTCGGGATTCCCGTGGGCCGTCCTTGGTACGACCCAGTACCGCACCCCGCTCGTGGCTGCTTTCGCGGCGCTGGCAGGTGTGCATGGGCTGAGTTTTGTCATTATCGCCTTCAACAGTGGCGTGGTTCTGCTCCTGTGTCAGCGGCGCCAGCAGTGGCTGGCTGGAAGCTCGGCGGTCACAGCGGTTGTGGTGCTCGTCTGCGGCTGGGGTGCGTATCACCTGCGTGCGCTGTCCTCAGAGACCCTGGCCCCGCCGCTGCGCATCGGCATCGTGCAGGGGAACATTCGTCAGGATGTGAAGTGGGAACCCGGGTGGAAAAGCGCAACAACAGAAAAATACATTGACCGCACCCGCCGACTGGCACGGGAGGCTGGGCCAGTCGACCTGATCATCTGGCCGGAGACAGCGCTTCCCTACCGCTTCGATGACGCGCAGCACGCTACGTATCGTCGCGCCGTCACGGATCTCGCCATGGATCTGGACACGCCGCTCCTTGTGGGAAGCCTTGGGACAATCTCACCCGATGGGTCTCCGGGACTGTACAACCGGGCGTTTCTCATCGATCGAGATGGCCACCTGGCAGCCTCAGGGGACAAAGTGCACCTGGTACCCTTCGGCGAGTATCTGCCGTTTCCCTGGCTCTTCAACTACATGCGTGGGCTCACCGCCCAGAGTGGTGCCTTTGACGCGGGTCAGGAGCACGCTGTCATCTCTCTGCCACGCCGCGACCCGGGTGCCGGCAGCACACCGATGGGGCTGTTCGTCTGCTACGAGTCTA